>CAZUJQ010000047.1:16059-17559 GCA_964620805.1 uncultured Planctomycetales bacterium
GGATGAACGATCCGGCAGGACAGCAGGAATACCGCTGGCAGCTCAAGCGCACCTATGACGAGCTCAACATGGTCAAGTCGTTTGTCTTGTATGCCGATGAAAAGCAAGAAGACTATATCCTGAAAGGCACGCGTACTGCCATGGACCGCGGACGCCAGGAAATTCTCTTCAACTACACCTGGTCTTTCGGCACAAAATGGCAGAACGTGGCGATCGATATCACCACCGGCTGGGTGAAGGAGTACGAAATCCTGGCCCAGACCGCCTGGGAATTTGACGCTAATGGCCGGATCCGCCAGGTCAAAGAGCAGTCGATCTGGAAGGCCGAACGGCATTACGGCCCGGTCAGCGATCCGTTTAATTATTCCAAGAATTATTTCATGCAGGACGGCGAGCTCACCTATGTGAAAGGACGGCCGTCCAACTGGGTGGCCCGTTCCGGGTTTTACATTCACGGCGACGTTGAGATCGACCGCCGCAGCGGCCTCATCGCAACCCCCTACGAAAAACGCGACCGCACCCGCGGGCGGATCTTTACCAATCCGCAGATCTTCGGGCTGGAGGTCGCCTTGACTAATGAGGATATCGAGCTGGGCGCAGGACGTCGGACCACGCACCGCACCACCATTCAGCGCGATCATCGCGCCCGCGTCGTTGAAACCATGACGACCGATGACACCACGGGCAAGATTGTGGAGAAATCCTGGCGCGATGATCTTTTGACCGATTATGAGAGAGGACACTTGGCCTTTGACTTCTTGAATATCGATGGACGGGAGGCCTCGCGCCTGATCTCCGCCCAGGGCGGGCTGGTGGCTTCGGAGTTCTATGAAAACAAGCCGTTTGCGGTCGGGTTGAACCCATACCGGCAGTTGCAGGAGCTGATGAGTGACCGGGTCGCCTTCTACAGTTATCAGCCGTGGGGTACGTTCTCAAGCAGCAGAACGGAAGACAGCGTTCTCGGCCTTTTTGAAACCAGAGAATCTCGGGATCAAGAAGGGCTTAGGCAGAGTGTTGTGAAATATATCATGAACCGGCCGTGGTCTGAGCTTACCTATTTCCTGATACCGGGATTAGGCAAACCCAAGCTGATTATTTCTGATTTAGCCGGTTATATGGACCGATATATTTCCATAGCCTACGAGACCCGGGGATTAGCTCAGCGAAGCGTAACCCGTTCGACGAATAAAGCGGGCATCCCCGAGGTGACCGATATAGAAAACACCTCTTATCAGTTTGCAATTCACCGGGAGATGGAGATCGTGGATCAGTATTTCAACGAGCGGGATGTCTGGTTTAAGCATCCCGAGGCGCTCTTTTATCAGCAGACGCTGGCGCGTAATCGTTTCGGCGCTGAGATTTATACTTTGACCGGACCAGACTATGCCAGGAATCAATTGAAATCCATCCCGGTTATCGATTTTTCGAATGCCGCAACCAGAGGCCTGGAGATTGGCCGGATCATCCAGCGCAAGGATCCGATCATAGGCGATTTTTATT
>CAZUJQ010000048.1:0-17279 GCA_964620805.1 uncultured Planctomycetales bacterium
GGGACTTGAGTGGGAAGGAGCGCAATCCACACGATGGGGAGCGGCCTTTGGGTCAGCACGTCCCGCGGGATCAAAAAGTCATTGTTGGCCGGCTGGTTGTTAGGCCACTCGGCCGGCTCAATCCGATAGCCTTCGGGATCATTGGCGGCGCGGTGTTGAAGCCAGGCCGAGGGGTCCACACCATTGGCCGTCTCAAGGATCTGTCCGATGGGCTCCCGGATGTCTTGCACCGTCTGAAGATGCGCGGTTTTCCCTTCATCATACCCGAGCAGTACCGGGTAGTACCCGGTCTTCTCGACAATGGCGCGCAGCAGCCGCCACGTAGAAACGGCTTGCTTGCCGGGAATGGATAGCACATAGGCCGTGCCGACTTCGCGGTCTTGAAAAAGCGGCGCGAGGTGATGATCGCTGAGCCCACAGGAGTGCAGGACCTCAGCAAGTTTCGCCATTTCCAGCTCCTCCCCGCTCGGAAGCGATGGAAGCGCCTGCACAGTTGCTGGGACAACTGGCTCCTTCGGTGTCGCTAAAGGAGCGCACCCGACGCCGGGCGTCATCAAACACGCAATACTCATCGCAATGGTCAGTAATCTCTTCATGTGTGCATCCTCCTTCATCTCCGGCGGCTCACCACCAACCAATTCTGGAGGGCCAACGCGGCGTACAACACGTTCGTGGCGACGAATATCCAGAATGGCAGCGGCATCGATTCAGGAGCCCATCGATCCAGGTGGAAGACGTTGAAACCTGTGTTGGCCAGAGCAAGAATCGTAAAGAGCCAACGCAACTGGCCGGAAAAGAGCGTCTGCCTGATGGTCGCAGACCAGTCAATGATGAGGTAGAAGTTGTTTCCGGATTCATTGTCACGATTCATGAGCGAGGTGCCCTTCTACCGGTCAAGGCGGTCCCGGAACTGTGAAAGGTTGGCCCTGACATAGGCCAGCAGCAGGGCGGCGATATCCTCACCAGTGCCCTGATAGTACTCATCATCACACGAGGCCAGCCATTGTCGGTATCGCTACTCTTCGATATCTTTGATCGCCTGCAGGCGCGCTTCGCGATCCGTAGGGACATTTCCGTCCGGGTAGATGCTCATCGCTTTCTTGAGCAGCGCCGCGGTGTGTTCGCCGCCCCCATGGTCAGCAACGCCTGGTGCGATTCGTGCGCATTGTCCCCGGAGGAGTTATCAAAAAACTGATCGAAGCCCCCATTGTTCACTTCCCGCTCGACGTTCTCCACCAACACGAACACCCGCTCCGCCTCCGTCCATCCCCCGCTCTGGCTGTAGACGATATCCCCGACAGCAATGATCGCCTCGGTCTCGTTCGGCAACGCCAGCGCGTCCTGGATCCGGTCAATCTCAGATCCCTCCGAAATGAGGGTCACAGCCATGCTGAGCACCATAGCCACCGTCATCCGTCCAAGATAAGCCTCACTTCGTTCGGCACTATCTTGTCCATAGGGGCTATCGCCCCTCTGGCGCTCCAGAATGCTCCTCTTCGTCGCATTCTTCCGCTGTCACCCCTTGGGGGATTGCCCACAATCCCCCAAACCCCCTCTTGTTGTATCGGAATTTCATCTTTGAAATTCCGATACAACAAGATACTCAATGCCACCGATCCGACCGTCTTTCAAGACATCCAACACGATGTCTCCGAACTCGGGGTGCTCGAGCGTAATGTTCTCTTTGAACTGCCACTCGGAGCCGGGATGATTGGGGCGCTTCGGCTTCACAAAAGAGTTCCCTAAAATCCTTGTGCACCGCTTCAACGCCTCGTGCAGCCTTACATCGTCAGGCCGCTGCTGCTTGGCCAACTCCACCAGCCAGGTGGGATCGTACGGCTTCCATCGCTCAGCATAGCGGAACAGTCCATACCCAACGAGGATGAGGCTCCCAGGACAATGAGAACCGGCCAACCAGGATCCATCCTCACTCGCCCCCTCGCGCCCTGACGAACTCCTCCAGATACGGTACCCTGTGGGCCAGCAGCCGGTTGATGGCATCTTCAACAAGCGGCGCCATGGTTGCTGCCGCCTCCGCAGGCGAAACCGGTCCTACCTCCCGCTGAACACATTCAAGGAACTCCAGCGGTAGAATTCGAGCCGGCAATCCTCGGTGGTTTCCAGCACCACGTCACTCTGCCGGGAGGCCAGGAAGCCGTCCAATCGATCGCAGAACTGATCGAGCCGTGAGAAGCAGACGCTGTCATTCTGCCCCGCGAACCGATTCGCTCCGGCACACCCCTCGACCTTCAGCGTATACCCCATGTGGGGGTCTGCGGGATCGTTGCGCGTTATCTCGACCATCGCCTGCTTATCGTCCGAGAGAATCCCCATACCTCTCCCTTGGTCTCAAGGCCCGTCCATGATAACAATCGGCAGCAGGAGCAGCGAGGTCAACGCGGTAGCGACTCCGATCATCGGCAGCGTCGGCTGAATGTGCAAGA
The DNA here is from genome assembly GCA_964620805.1 of uncultured Planctomycetales bacterium. GTDB lineage: Bacteria > Omnitrophota > Gorgyraeia > Zapsychrales > JAHFFX01 > CAZUJQ01. The sequence continues at coordinate 2,445 of CAZUJQ010000048.1, forward strand.
CAACTCGCCCTCTACTCATGAGCGCATCCCGAAACGCGCGCCTCTGTGTCTGCGCCAGAAGCAGCCGGGATCTTTGCACGGCTCATCCGGGTCATAGTCGTCGTGCTCGTATTCCAGATGGAAACAGACCCAGTGCATCTGTTCGAAGGTGTCGTAGTGCTGGGCGTTCTTGATGACCGGCTGGTGGCAGCGTTTACAAAATTTTGTCAATTATGCTCAATCCTCCAGATAAGATAGGGAAGGTTTCATTTCTTGAATATTTCCTGCGACCACAGTTTCTTAAGAAAAACATCCCAGGGTAAAATTAAAATATCTCCCGCCCTCCGGGGTTTGGCATCTAAGGAGACGAGAATCGTGTGGCGGGTTGTATACTCGTCCCGAAACGCCTTGAGCCCTTTCAGATGGTGGCTGGCCGCCTGCTCGACGCCCTTGATCTCAAGGGCTATTTCGTGATCTCCCAAAATAAAATCAACTTCTATTTGAGAAGCGGTACGCCAATGGGTAACGGGATAATCCTGTCCCGAATAATGGCTATGGGCCAGCAGTTCCTGCAGAATAAAGTGCTCAAAGGCCCGGCCAAAGGTCTCAGAGCCTTTGACAATCTTGCCTCTTTGAAGCAGGGCATTGGCCACCCCCACATCGAACAGATAAAACTTGGGGGATTGAATGACTCGCCGTTTCGGACGCTTACGAAAGGCCGGGATAAATCTGGCCAATAAGGTGTCCTCGAGGATTTGAAAATATTCCCTAACCGTGGGGGCGCTCACGCCACAGTCCGCCGCAATGTTCGCGTAGTTGACGATCTCACCGTTGCTGAAGGCTGCCGCTTCCAGGAACCGGCTAAAGACAGGGACATTGCGTGTGAGACCCTCGGCCGCGATCTCTTCCTTGAGGTAGTCGCTCACATACGAACGAAGCAGAGCTTCGGGCTGATCGGAGAGATAATGGTGCGGCAGACATCCACTGTTGAGCGCCCGCAGAAGATCGAATTTGGGAATCTCGGGATAAACGAGAGGAAAGAGCTCATAGCGCAAGGCCCGTCCACCGAGAAGGTTGCCTCCCCCACGCTTGAGTTTTCGGGCGCTGGATCCACAGAGAATAAACTGGATCCCATGGTTGACCATCAGCCACTGGACCTCATCCAACAGCGTGGGAACTTTTTGCACCTCATCAATGATGACCAACCGCGGCGTCCGGTCTGCGCCAAGGAGCTCCTCGCGCAACAACGCTGGCCGTTTGGTCAGACGGGCATATTCATCCGATAAGAGCAAATCATACGTAGGCGTGTCTGGGAATAGGACCTTTAATAACGTGCTTTTACCCGTTTGTCTCGGTCCCCAAAGAAAACAGCTTTCGTCCTTCCTGTTTTGCAAAGATTGTATTCGTTTATACATGATAAAATAAACTCAAACTTTCGTTTATCATATCATAAGGCTGGACGAAATCAATTTCAACCTGAAAAATGCGTGAATTTGACAGTTTATCGTCGACAAAGCCCCCTGACGGAAACCTCACTAGAAGTGAACTTTCCGTCAATGGTAACATCGTCGAGCGCCCATGTAAAATCGTATAGTTTTGCTGAAAAAGTCCCAATGCCCTATAACCTTCTCGACGATCTAGAACCAGTAAAAAGCAGTTCTCTGAAAGAACATTGATATATTTGTCGAAACTTACAAATCGGTCGTCGACGAGAACAAGACTCAAAAAGGCCAAATTCACGCCTGATTCAGGTTCAATTTGACAATTTTGCTAAGGAACCGAGGGGAGGATTACCTGACGGTAATCATGTTGCCCTTCAAGGCGTTGTTGGATTCACTTTTCTCCGTAATCCTATTATTGTAATCGGCAATGGCCCCGAGGTAGTAGAGTCGAGGTTTGACAGTTGAGGGAACGGTCACGCTGGTCGTGGCGCTATTGGTGACTCCCGCCGCAAGCCCGGAGAGATAACGCCAGCCGAGGTAAATATCTTCGGTGGTAATCATCGCATCCGTGGACAGGTAAAACGCCACGTAGAAGCCGGTGGAAGCGACAGGGCCTTGGTTTTTAACCGCGTTCGTGATCGTGAGGGTGGTTCCCCTGGCCGCGGCCGTTGGACCGCTGAGGCTGCTGATGATGAGGTCCGGCTTATCAAGGAGGATGCTATTGCCCGTCAGGCTGTTGTTGGTTTCATTCGACTCCGGCCGGGTCTTGTTATAGTCTGCAATTGCTCCCAGGTAATAGGTGCCTGGGGTCGTACTCATGGGAATGGAAACGTATATACCCGCTGTTCGGGAGACCCCTGAGGCCAGATCTGGAACAGCCAAGGTGCCCAGAAGGACGTCGGCTGCTGTGATTGTTGTATCGCCAGAGAGATAAATGCCAATGGTGGAGGAAGCGATGCCTATGCTACCGTTGTTCTTCACCGTTGTACTAACCAGAATAAAGTTGCCAGTGGCCGCACTCGTCGGCCCGCTGACTTTGGTCATGATCAGATCGGGCAACGTCACTTGAATCGACCCCCAACATATGCTGTTATTAGTCTCGTTGGTTTCAGCAATAACTTTACTGCTGTCAGGTATCGCACAAATGCGGTAGGTTCCTAAGGGAGTCGTGGCTGGCACCGTCACCGTAGTAGTGGCCGTACTCGTTGCTCCCGCTGCCAAGCTAGACACGCTTCGCGTCTGTGTCAAAGGGATATCTCTCGTCCCTCCAGATGGCCACAGGGAGAATGCGATGGTAAAGGAACCGGCTGTGGCTGTACCGCCATTGCTTATAGAATTCGAGACGCTCAGACTCCCACCCGGCTGAACGTTCGTCGGGGCCGTGGAGAGCGTTGATATGTACAAATCCGGCAGGGGGACATCCACCACGGTGATTGTGATGGATTCCTCACTGATCCGGCTCCCATCGCTGACGGAAAAGGTCACCGTGTAGCTGCCTGCCTGATTGAAGCCCGGCGTCCAACTGAAGCTCTGGCCTGTGAAGCTGGCTCCCGCAGGAAGTGATCTGGCAGAGTAGGTCAATGGATCTCCATCGACATCGGTGGCCGAGACCGTAAAGCTGAGCAATTGGCCTTCGTTCACGGTCTGGTTGCCGATGGGGTTCAAGACCGGGATCTGGTTGACGTTCGCCACGGTGATAGTAATGGTTTCGCTATCCGATAGACTCCCATCACTCACCGTAAACGTGACGCTGTAGTTTCCTGCCTGTGTGAAGCCAGGGGTCCATGTGAATTGCCTATTGATTGACTTGAGTTTGGCACTTTTTCGGGCTTTTGGGCCGTATTTTCAGGTAGTTCTCGTCGAGAAAGCAATTTTGTGGTATCGAAAACCTGTTTTTGCGATCCGAGAGACTTTTCCGACGACAAATTCGAAAATTTGCCAAACTCAAGGATTGAATTAAACACCGCGCCGGCCGGCAATGGCGTGGCGGTAAAAGAAAGGGCGTCTCCGTTCCCATCGCTGGCAGAGACACTAAACGACAAGGTTTCCCCTTCGTTGACCGCTTTATCTCCAATGAAATCCAACATCGGCGCTACATTGACGTTGCCCACCACAATTGTCATTGTTTCGCTGTCGCTTAAGCCGACGAGATCTGTCACCCGGAATGTTACGGGATACCCTCCCTCCTGCCCTGCACTTGGAGTCCAGTGAAAAGTCTGAGTGTAAGGATCAAAGTTGGCGCCTGGCGGCAAGGGGTTAGCCGCATAGGCCAGGACACCGCCATCCGCATCCGTTGCGCTGAGCACAATCGTCAGTTCCTCTCCTACACTCACGGTCCGGTTGCCAATTGTATTCAAGATCGGTGAGTTTCTCCCTGGATTGGAGACGTTGACCGAGACCGTGGCAAGGGTGGAGACATTTTCGGTGTGATCAAAGGCCTTGGCTGCAAGGGTATAGGCACTGTTGGCAAAAGACAGGGAATTCCAATTAAACATATATGTTCCACCAGAAGACGGTGGCGTCATGTCAAAGCAACTCCCCGGCTGGAGAACGGAGGGCGTGACCTTACCTAAAAGAAACCCATCAAGATAATATTCGACCCGCTCAATGAGGACATTGTCTTGGCTATCTACGGTCAGGGCGACATCATTCCCAGAGAGGGTTTGTCCTTCGGCTGGTGTCACCCAAGAAATAGTTGGTCTTGTATTATCTGGCTGTACCAGAAAATTGTTCGTTGAGGACTGGCCTTCATTCCCGGCGAAATCCTTGGCCTTGGCATAGACCGAATGCAAGCCCGCGGGAAGGATCACCCAGTGAGTCGTACATAAGGAACGATTCATCGGATCAGGATCAGTGTTGGTTGCGGTAAATCGTGGCGTTGTCTCGGCATCAAGGAAAACCGTCAGCTCGCTCATGGCCGATTCAAAATCACTGGCCCAGGAACTAATCAGCACGGGATTGGGCCGGGTATTGGGATTGTTCGGATCCCCCGAATCCCACGGCTCCATGATGCTCACCCACGGAGCTGTGACATCTGGATAAACATTGGCAATAATAACCTCCATCAACCGCTGTCCGATGTTTCCATACTGGCAACCGGGGACGCTGTTGCAGGACTTGTCCAAGGCTTTCGCCTCAATCGTAGCTTTGCCATTGGGGAGGGTCGTGGTATCCAGATCCAGTTCGTACAGACCGCTGGAAGGATTGGGAGCAGTCCGCGTGCCAAGGAATTGGGGAGGCCCGTCGTACACGTCGATGTACCACTCCACCCTCTCGACTCCCGATGGATCATTCGCACTGACCTTGAGGGTGATTGTCCCTGCCACGCTTTGCAATGGAGAGGGAGGAGAAACGATCTCTGTAATCGGGGCATCCAAATCGCCCTTGCCCAGCGTCACCTGAAGGACCAGGCGGGAGTTTGCCGGATTCTGGAAATCCCGTTGGTTCTCAACCACAGTGATCACAGTCCCGGAAGAGGGATCAACGAAACTCGGTTTATTATATAAAGTCGCCTTATATAGGTTGTAATCCTCTGGACTGGCATCGATCAGACCAGATGCGGTCCGCAAGAGGGGTCCGGACCATCCCTCCAAAACTCCCAGAGTAGGCGAGGCGTCGTATCCGATCGGCTGGCGGTACTCAATAAAAAGGTCGCCATACCCATCCTGGCCACGTGGGACGCGGAGCGCCTTAACACCAGCGGTATTCGTCTCATAGGGCTCGAGGGTGTATTGCCCGCTGGCCGTCACCACCTGAAGGTTAGGGCTAGATAACCATCCCCAGGCCAATTTAGTTGCAGCATCAAAATGGCCCATGTCACCCATAACATTATACGGCTCGAACCCACCTATAGTGCACCCAGTATAGTCGATTGAGCGGCGCTCAGGGTAAAGGCATTCGATCACACTCCCATGATTATCATATCCCAAGGAGTGGCCGTACTCATGCGCGAGGGTACGCTCACCAATCTGATCTGTATGGTATAACTTGCTCCAATCGTAATAGATATGGTAGCGAAGGTTGGGCGGAGTGATCGCGACGTGTGACCCACCATATTCTATGATATAAATGAACCGGTCATAATTTGTATCCCTAACGAAAGGAAGCACGCCGCATTGCATTGAAGCCCAATCGCGCACATCGCCAGTGATCGTGTATCTGCCGTAGGAGTTTTCTTCCAAGAATCCCCGCAATGACAGGCGGCCCGGTGTGATTCCGAATACCCCGTCCCGGATTTCCTCGAGACTGGGCCACGGTCCGGCCTCCTCATTGGTGCAATCGATGGGTATCACCAGAACTTTTTCTTGCGGCGGTAGCGAATAGACGCTGGCCTCAGCGCTCAGGAGAGTGAAAATGCTTAAAAGAAAAAACAGGGAGGCCTTAGAAAACATCAAACGTCCGTATCTTTTGAGATAAGAAAACGGTGAGATCATGGTGAAAGTATATACTCCCCCCCCATTGGGCAAGGGATCAGCTATGATTCCGAGAAAGCGTTATCTTGAAAAGCCTCGCTGCAAAAATCACAGATCTCCGATTCAATACCTGACTTTAATTAGGCACAACCCTGTGGCCGGCGCGGTTTTTCCAGCGGCGCGGCGGTCCTTTTTCTCCAGGATCTTGGGGATGCTCCCCGGGCGAAGGCGGCCGGAGCCGATCTCCAGGAGGGTGCCGATCAAGTTTCGTACCATCTTATAGAGGAAGCCGTCGGCTTCGATCTCTATCGAAATCAACGGCCCCCTTTTTTTGATCTCGATTTTTTTGATAGTGCGAATGGTCGTTTTCTCTGGAGATTCGGATATGGCGGCAGGATCTGCGGCTTGAAAGGACCGGAAATCCTTTCTGCCAAGAAGAGGACGGGATTCCCGGGCCATCAGAGTCAGGTTCAAAGGATGGAAGTAAAAGTAACTATAATGCCGAAGGAGCGGTGAGCGGGTGCTTTGATTGAGGATGGTGTAACGATAAATTTTGCTTTTGGCGCTGTATTGGGCGTGGAAGCTCGGGGGGACTTTCTGAGCGGCAACCACGGCCACATCCTGGGGCAGACTGGCATTGAGGGCTTTTAAGATCTGACGGGGCGTCATGCGGGAAGAGGTCTCAAAATGAGCGACCTGTCCCAGCGCATGGACTCCGCTGTCGGTCCGTCCGGAGCCGATGACGCGGGTCTTTTGTTTGAAGATCTTTAAGAGGGCCTTCTCGAGCTCACCTTGGACAGTGCGCTTTTTCCCAGCCTGAATCTGCCAGCCGTTAAAATCGGTGCCATCGTATTCGAGGGTGAGTTTGATGCGCATGAGATAAAACAGAACGCTTGTTGCCGATGTTTCCAAAGTTGCCAATGTTGCCCATGTTACCTGATTCTTCCAACATCCTTTAGGTTGCTTAAAGGTTGCCTCATGTTAAGTCCCTAATAAAATTTTTTTAACCCCTCGCAACTTTGGGCAACCTTTAAAAAGGCAACCTTGGCAACCTTGGCAACCTGCCTGCCAATCTGCACGCAATCGGCAGGCGTTGGCAACATAGGAAACATTGGCAACATTAACTCTTTGTCAGTCATCAATGACTTTGACGAACCAACTCCTCGGCGATCTGCACCGCGTTCAAGGCCGCGCCTTTGCGGAGGTTATCCGCGACAATCCAGAGCCACATTCCTGTTTTGACGAAAGGGTCTCGGCGGATACGGCCGACAAAAACTTCATCACGGCCTTCGCAATCCCTGGGCATGGGATAGAGTTTGTTTTGAGGATCATCCACGACACAGACCCCCGGCGATCGGCTCAGGAGCTTGCGCAGGGCCGCGGGCGTTATGGCCTTCTTGGTCTCAATATAAACCGCCTCAGAGTGGCCGGTCCTGACCGGAACTCGAACCGTGGTGGCCGAAATCTTGATCGTCTTATCGTGAAGAATCTTGTGGGTCTCCTGGACCAGTTTCATTTCTTCGCTGGTGTAGCCATCCTGATTAAACCCGCCGATCTGCGGGAAGACGTTAAAGGCGATCCTTTGATCCAGGGACAAAGGAACCTCTCGCGGAGTCCCCTGAGCCCAGCTCTTAAATTCCTCTTCGGCTTGGCTCACCCCTCCCCGGCCGCTTCCGGAAACCGCTTGATACGTCGAAACGAGGATTCGCTTTAAGCCGACCTTCTTTTGAATCGGGGCTAAGGCCACCACCATCTGAATGGTGGAGCAGTTGGGATTGGCAATGAGGCCTTTGTGTTTTTTGATGTCCTGGCGATTGACTTCGGGGACAACCAGCGGCACATCAGGCTTCAAGCGAAAGTCCGCGCCGTTGTCGATCACGACCGCCCCCTGAGGAATGGCCTCCGGGGCATAGATGACCGCGGCCCCTTTCTCTCCTTCGGTTCCGGCAAAAAGGGCGATATCGATTGCCTGAAAGGAATCGGTCTTCAATGCCTCTACGTTGTAGCTTTGCCCGTCGACTTGAATGGTTCGCGCTGAGCGGGCAAAAACTTTTAATTGATCGATCGGAAACTGCCGCTGGCGCAAAACCCGCAGCATCTCCTCGCCGACCGCGCCAACGCCTACAACAGCTACATTATATTTTTTCTTATTTTTGATGAACATGTCTCTGTTTTAATGAACAAATCCCAATGCACAAATCACAAACAAATCACAATTCCTAAATCCAAAATTTCCAAACCCATTGGGTATTGGAATTTTGGTATTTGGTATTGTTTGTAATTTGGAATTTGTCTATTGTAAAAACCTCACCACCCAATCCCCCACCTCGGACGTGGAATACCCCATCCGTCCGACGGATAGATCTTTCAACTTTGTTCGGACGACTTTCTTGACCGCTTCTTCAATCAGGACGGCCGCCTGAGCTTGACCGAGCTCTTCCAACATCATTCCCAATGCGCAGATCGCGGCCAGAGGATTGATGACATTTTTGCCGGTGTATTTCGGAGCCGATCCGCCAATGGGTTCAAACATGGAAACCCCTTTAGGATTGATGTTTCCTCCTGCGGCAATGCCCATGCCGCCTTGAATCATCGCGCCCAAATCCGTAATGATGTCTCCAAACATATTGTCCGTCACAATCACATCAAACCATTCCGGATTTTTGACCATCCACATGGTGGTCGCATCCACGTGAGCGTATTCGGTAGTCACGCCAGGATATTCTTTGGCCACCACCTGGAAGGTCCTCTCCCACAAATCAAAGGCATACGTCAAGACGTTGGTCTTGCCGCAGAGTGTCAGCTTCTTTCGTTTTCTTTTATTTTGAGCATATTCAAAGGCATACCGTACGCAACGCTCTATCCCCCGGCGAGTATTATAAGAAATTTGCAGGGCGACTTCTTGAGGCGTGTCCTTGTCTTTAAACTCGCCCATTCCTTTATAGAGGCCTTCCGAATTTTCCCGGACCACCACGAAATCGACGTCTGAAGCGGTTTTGTCCTTTAAAGGACAAAACCGCTCATCGTATAACTTGACCGGCCTTAAGTTGATGTATTGATCCAGATCAAACCGCAGTTTGAGAAGAATGCCTTTTTCAAGAATGCCGGGTTTGACATCGGGATGACCGATCGCCCCCAGATAGATGGCATCGAACTGCTTAAGTTCTTCCAGGGCTGAAGGAGGCAAAACCTCTTTTGTGCGCAAATACCGCTCTCCCCCGAAGTCAAAGAAGATCTTCTCGCACTTGAAACCATATTTCGAGGATGCGGCTTCCAGCACTTTGAGCCCTTCCCGGACGACTTCCGGGCCGGTGCCGTCCCCGGGAATAATGGCTATTTTGTAGTTTCTCATACGATTAGGGGGAGAAAATTATTCTCTGAATCTTCTAACGATCAGGCTCGCATTGTGTCCGCCGAAGCCCAAGGAATTGGACATCGCTGTCTCGACGTTAAGTTTTCTAGCTTGATTTGGGATATAATCGAGATCACAGTACGGATCGGGGTTTTCATAATTAATGGTAGGAGGAACAATATTATCCCGCAGGGCCATGACGCAGGCCACAAATTCCACACCCCCCGCCGCACCTAAGAGGTGACCTGTCATGGATTTTGTTGAGCTGACCGGCACTTGATAGGCATAGTTTCCAAATGCCTTTTTGATGGCCAAAGTCTCAACCTTGTCATTGAGCTCGGTGGAGGTTCCATGGGCGTTGATGTACGAAATTTCGCTCGGTTTCAGATTTGCGTCAGCCATAGCGAGCTCCATGGCCCGGGATGCCCCCCGGCCGGTTTCATCCGGGGCTGTCACGTGGTAAGCATCAGATGTCCTCCCATAACCGACCAGTTCAGCTAAAATAGGGGCTCTTCTCGCTTCGGCATATTCTAAAGATTCTAGAATCACGACCCCCGCCCCCTCGGCCATCACAAAGCCGTCCCGATCCCGCTCAAACGGCCGGCTGGCCTTCTCAGGTTCGTGGTTGCGTTTGGAGAGCGCCTTAAGGGCACAGAAACCACCCACCCCTAACATGGTTGTAGCGCTCTCGGTTCCGCCAGCGATCATCACATCGGCATCCCCACATTGAATGATCCGAAAAGAATCACCAATCGCATTTGAGGCGGTCGCACACGCCGTGGCCACACACGTGCAAGGGCCCCGGGCTCCCGTAAAAATGGAAACCTGACCCGCAGCCTCATTGATAATAATCCTAGGAATGAAGAAAGGAGAAATTTTGCTAGGGCCTTTTTGAAGATATTTATCATATTCTTTCTCCATCGTGCGGATGCTGCCAATCCCCGAACCGATGAGCACCCCTACCCGGTCCAAATCTACGCGTTTCAAATCCAACCGGGCCTGGGCCAAGGCCTCTTTTGTTGCCACCACCGCAAACTGAACGAACCGGGCCAGATGCCGGGCCTCCTTGGTCGAGAAATGGTCCAACTCATTATAATCGATCACATCCCCGCAGATCTGACTCTCAAAACGGCTGGCATCAAAATAGGAAATCTTTCGAATCCCGCTTCTTCCCTCCACTAGAGATTTCCAAAATTTCTCAATGCCGCTTCCCACGGGAGAAATCACTCCCAATCCTGTCACCACCACTCGTCTTTTTTCCATAGGGTCTATAAAATACATTGCCCCGGTTTTTTAGCCGGGGCAACATTGGTTTATTTTTATACCATTGAATCTTATGATTTACTGACGGCCTTGGCTTCGATATATCGGATGGCGTCCCCCACGGTTGTCAACTTCTCGGCATCTTCATCCGGGATCTCCACGTTAAATTCTTCTTCGAGGGCCATAATCAATTCAACGGTGTCAAGGGAGTCCGCTCCAAGATCATCGATAAAGGATGCCTGGGGTGTCACTTCTTCCACCTTGACTCCCAACTGTTCTGCTATGATGGATTTAATTTTTTCTTCTACCGCCATATCCGTAGCCTCCTTTTTCTTGCTTTCTAAAACTTAAAGTAGGAATTAAATCGCCATTCCTCCATCCACCAGGATCGTTTGACCGGTCATATAGTCGGCCTCCTCTGAGGCCAAAAACATGCAGACCCCGGCCACGTCTCGGGGAGTACCCAGTCTTTTGAGGGGGATATTCTGTAAAATTTCTTCGCGGGTTTTTTCGGGTAATTGGTCTGTCATATCTGTTTGGATATAACCGGGGGCAATGACATTGACCGTGATCCCGCGCGAGGCGACTTCGCGGGCGACGGACTTTGAGAAACCAATGATTCCAGCTTTACTGGCTGCGTAATTGGCTTGGCCACTGTTGCCTGTCAAACCAATGATCGATGCGACACTGATAATTTTTCCCGCCCTGCTTTTGAGCATAGGCCTAAGAACAGCCTTCGTGCAATTAAAAACGCCTCTTAGATTTGTCTGGATGACCTCATCCCAGTCGGATTCTTTCATTCTAAGAAGCAAATTGTCTTTTGTGATGCCCGCGTTGTTAACTAATATATCAATCGACTTATATTTGTCAAGAATTTTATTGACCATTTCTTCGACGCTTTTCAATTTGGTCACATCCAAACCAAAACCGCAGGCCGAAAAACCCTCTTGGGTCAATTCCTGGGCCGTAGCGATGGCAATTTCCTCATGACGACCCGTGATGACGACAGTCGCTCCCTCTTTGGCAAAGGCTCTGGCAATCTCCTTCCCAATGCCGCGCGTGGATCCGGTGATTAAAGCTGTTTTTCCTTTAAATTTCATCTTCGAATCTTTTTTTGGGAGAATAGTCTATGTCAGGAGACAAGGCTAAAACAGCATCCTTAATAAAATCCCGTTCATAAAAATCTTTATCCACGACCCGATCATTCCAGACAAGGATATCGAGATCAATGGTGCGCGGGCCGTATGAGGGCGAGTCCCCCCGCCTTCCTAAATCCTGTTCAATCCTTTTCAACTGGGAACGCAATTGGCTCAAGGTAAAGTCCGTCACCAGCAAAAGCGCACCATTCAAAAAATCGGCCTGTTTGGCCACACCCACTGGTTTGGTGGAAACAAACTTGGACTCTTTCAAAATTTTGAACTGACCCCCTAAAATTTTTCTGACCTCACGGATATGCTTGCGCGGCTGGATATTAGACCCCAGTCCAACGATACAGGTGTTCAAGGGATCCCTCGTCGTTTCACTCCTCGAGCTGAGCGCTCGGGGTTATTATCCCGACCGCTCAGTTCGATCGAAACCGATTTGGCGAATCTCAAGGCCTGAGGCTTGTCGATGCGGACCGTCGCGCGCTTGATTCTCTTGTCTTCCATGATGATCTTTAGGACAAAGTGACTTAAGGCCTCCAGCAAAAAAAAATGCGAATTTTCGACCTCTTGAATAATCCGTTTGGTGAGCCTTTTATAATCGATGGCATCCTCCAGACGATCGCTGGCGCGCGCCTTGGCAGAGTTGTATTCCAAGCTGATGTTGATCGTGATATCCTGCTTGGTTTTTCTCTCCCAATCATTTGTGCCGATAATGGTTCTTAACGCTAAATCCGTGATCTGGATCTTCGCCATGGGTTTTTAAGTATAAAATATCATTCCTCTACCTTAATAAACGTCGTGGATTCAAGGGCCTCCTCCCCAAAAACCATCCGGGAACCCATGGCCTTATACGACTGCAGGCCTTCCAGGATCGGAAACACAACTTTATCCACATAAAGCCCAATCAGCTCAGGATCGGCCTTCTCCTCTTTAAAGCCAGCCAGAGTTTCTTCCAACTGCGTCTGATTGTCTCTTAAACTTTTGATATTTTCCTGCTGGGTTTCGATTTGCTTTTCAAGCTGATCAATCTTTGCAAGCGATGCGGCTTGATCCTGGCCCTGCGCTTTCAGAACGGCCAGCTCGTCTTGAGCGGTTTTAAGATCGCTCTGGAGCTTCTTCATCTGGGATTCCTGCTCGCTTAGATCACTCTTTAATTCGCCCCCCCGCTTTTCCATGCCCTCTTTAAAAGCCCTCTGCCTTCCAGCTTTGGCTTTCATCTGATTCACCGACCATTCAATAATCCCGCGGCCCTGATGCACGATTTCGTTCAGGTTTAAAAAAAACACAGAATTATTTTTATCGGTAAGGCCCTGATTCACCTTTTTGAACCACCCATCGGCTGCCAACGAAAGGGATGGATCACCCGCGGCATCGATCGCTCCCTTAAGCTCCTTGCGGCTGGAGGCTAATAAAAGATAGCCGTTCAGGAAACAATATCCCGGCTCCAGCTCAGCGCCCAAGGGGATAGCAAAATATTTCATAGGAATATTCTTATAATTTTCATTTTGACGCATAAGATACGGATTCTGCGTCAAAGCATTCATCACCTTGTCGGCAGCGGCCTGATCGCTGATTTTAATAAAAAATGATAATTGGGGGATAGGAAAAGCCCCCGCGAGATCCACACCCCTTAAGTATCCACCCAGCTCATCGCTGAAGGCGGGAAGGATATCTTTTTCGATACTCAATTTGAGAGAGGATTCGATCGAGGCAATGGCCTCTGCCAGAGATTTCGCCGCCTCTTTTTCCGGGGTATCTTGCTGGGTGAGGTGTTGTTTAAAATATTCCCACTGCGTTTTTAAATCGTAACAATTGTTCCACTGGTATCCAATGGCGCTGGCCGGCACGAAATGGATCGTTTTGTTCTCGGCCGGCAGACAAGAGTAAACCGTCTTTAAGTGGGGATCAATTTGTTGCTTGTCATAAAGGATGCTAAATCTCTGCCTCAAAAGCTGTCCATCGGCTGCTGAGGAATAAACCCAGGCCTTAAGCCCCTTCATCTGTCCTAACGCCTGATCCATTTGCTGGTCAATCTTTTCTTGATCCTCGGAACCTCTCGGGGCCCAGGCCATAATGTTTTTCCAGACACCCGAAAGAATAAACTCAATGTTGGCATACCAGACGGTCTTCGCAGAATCCAAAAACTGGGAGCGGACCGCCAAAAAGAATTTGTCTTCCAACAACGGTCTCCTGGCCTTGGAGAGGGCATCGATGCTCCTTTGAACCCCTTTCTCTGTTGCAGAGAAAACCAGAAATTTTTTGACTTTCGTATAGGCCAAAAAGGGCTGGCCCGCTGTTCCCACCGTAATAATGTTATGCCTCTTATAGGATTGGGTGCGGGTTTCAAGATTCGAAGCCAGGGTTTTCAGGAGATGACTCAACAGTTCGAAGATTTCGGCTTCTTGTTTCAGCCGCGTCACGACGATAAGACCCGAAGCCATCTGGGGAACGTTGGGAAGCTGAGTGGGCTGGGAAAGCCCGGGATCCCCTGAATCCAGGGAATAAAAACCCAAAGCGATCTCCTGTCCGAAAAATTTCATGAAAAGGGATGAAAGTCTGGGATCGCTGAGCCATTCTTTCAATTTGTTATACTGAGCAATTTTCTCGGGAGGGAAATGACCCCTCTCCATCAGCTGAGGGACATCGATGGCTATCAGGTTCTGCCAAAGACGCGTTGTTTTGAAATGGTCCCATCTTTGTTCGACATCAGAGAGACGCACATATCCAACAGCGCCTTCCGGAAGGATCTTTTCCACGGTCAGCTGCGCTGCCTTGGTTTGATAAAGATAAAAGGCCAACCCCGCCCCCCCAAGTCCCACTACCATCAAAATCACCGCAATGAGTTTTTTCATTGATTGCCCCTTTCTGTTGACGATTTGTTTATCGATTCCAATAGGCATGGGTGTCGATCATCGTTTTAGCTCGTAGCTGGCGACTTTCATAACATCGTATACACTCGAATATTCACGAGATCGTATACACTCATGATTTCTTAGGCTGGTCTAAAAACTTAAGAATGTTTGTAAAGATCGTCGAGAAATCCCATGATTCTCGAAAATGACCTAACCGAGTGTAAACGATTTCATGATAGAGCTAAGGCCCTCAAAAACTGTATACGATCTTATGAAACTTGGCACGTAGCTCTTGAATAACGGCTAAGAATGTTGATTTTTTAAGCTGTCTCGATGATTGAACATAAAGATTCATTTGCAAAACTGGTCAAATTAGCGGTTTCACTTTGC
>CAZUJQ010000049.1:0-3744 GCA_964620805.1 uncultured Planctomycetales bacterium
CTCCCGGGATTTAGGTATTACTTTTTGGGTCTGGCGTTTGTGGGTTGTCTGGTTATGTCGTCTCAAATCTCCAGGTCTCAGTCTGAGAAGGTGGTGCTAAGCGAGACCGGAACGTTATTTGAAAGCGCAACTCCTCACTCCGGGATCGTCCCCCAAGAAATGATCTTCAGAGTTTCGCGGTCGGGGAATAGCGCTCAGGCGTCGGAGCGATTTATTCTGAGAGACACCTTTAAAACAAAATCCGTTTCGATGAAGATTCCCAGCATCGCCGCGTTTAAAGAAGTCAAATTGTTTGAACTCGAGATTCTGAAATCCTGCGCAGGGAAGTCTTACGGAGGTTCTCTAATTGAAAAAGTTGAAGTCCTGGACCGAAATGAAACACCCGCTCCGGCCGTTCAGGAGGACAAAGCGCATCCCTATCCCTTTCCTTTTGGGAGCGCCTTTCTGCAGCAGAACGTATGGGGAGGGGAAGCGAGGCTCACATGACCGAGCCCGCTGTTTGTCCGGAACCTTTGCAGACGGCGTCGCAAGAGCGCGAAGCTTCCGGCACCGCCTCAAGGCAAATTGGAGCCTACCAGAGATGGCTTGCCCGGCCCGGCCAATTCTTTTTAAGGAGGATCCTCCATGAAATCTTGTAAATTTGGCCCACCCAGCAAGCCAAGCAACTCATCGCTTAATTCCAAGATGGAAGAAATCAAAACGAAGGAAGGCGAGGTGGGTAAGCCGAGCAAGAGCGACTTAAGAAGCTTAAAAAGTTTTTACATTTCCGGAGGCGCAAGTTTAAAAACTCACAGGATAACAATAACTAACATCGTCGTTCCGAGATTTGAAAGTGCGTTACGTTTCTGGAAAAATATGTTTCTAGCGTTATCATCCGTGACTCAACAACAGCGTTCTATAAAGAAACAGCTTTTGTCGAAGATTACCGCCTGCTTTGTCCTGGCGACTTTCACTACCCTTCAAGTCACCTGGGCCGAAGTGCCGGTCATCACTCAAGCCGAACTTCTAGAGTCTCAACTCGCCGAAAAAGAACCCGTTTCCGGGGCGCCAGTCACCGCAGGAGGTGAGAGGCACCTTTTCCCCGAAACGCCCAATTCCCTTCAGTTCCTGAGCGACTCCGATAACCCTCTTTCCCGGGCCGAGCAAGCGGGGGACCCGGTGACCCAGGAAGTCGGCAGACACCCCTACGACTTTTATGAATTTAAAGATGCCTTGGAGCTCATTCGTCCCGAATTTGCGGCGGCCATTCCGATCGAGTCTCTGGCGCCTGAGCAGCTTAGCGAAATCCGCAGCCTTGATGTTGAAACGGCTCTCATTGGCATCAAAGGAATGAAATTTATTCTCACGAGCGGAAACCGCAATGAAATCCGCGCGCACGCCAAAATTCGTGAGCTTCTCAGCGTAGCCTCGTTTTTCGCACACACTCATCCGCACGGGTCAGAGGCCGAAGGGCCCAGCGAGCTCGATTTTGCAGCTGCTTCGGCGAAGAAAGATTATCTTCTCACTCCGAAAGAAATTCTCGCCTTTTCCCAAGAAGGGATTTTGGAAGAGGGAATTTCCGATGAAGAATTTCTCAAAGCCTGGGACGAAACTACCGCTTCCGATTCGGTCGATCAAGCCGAGGCGCGGGGATGGGCCAACCATTTCATTGCCGAGATGGACCGTCTCAATCAAGAAGGAGATGAGATTAAAATCCAAGCCCTACGCGCGAGCGGAACCGTGGCCCCGGATTCGACGCTGACCTCTGCCAACGTCACTTCTTTTTCCGGAAGCCCCCGTATCCTTGCCATGCCCGGTTCCTCTTCGGGAACGACTGTGGTGCAACAATCTTCAAGCCAATTCCGCATCAATTACGATATCACTGCCACAGGCTCCATCTCAGGCGCCACCGTGAGTTTCGACAACCCCGCCACTTCCGCGGTCGAGGTCAGGGACCTTTCCTCCTACTCGAACTTTGTGGTCGGAGCCGCAGGCCCGAGTGGCGCCAAGATCCGGTTCGAGGTCGAGGACTCCCTCGGCAACAAATCCGAAGTGCTTCTTATCAACCTGGCCACTTCCGTGAAGTATTACAAGGTCTCAAAGACCCTCTTCACGGGAATCGACTGGACAAAGGTGAGGCGCTTCATCTACTCCATTGACGGCACCCTCACCACCAACCTGGGGAGCACGCTCACGATTCAGACCAAGACACTCCTTTACGATTCAACCACCACCACCTTGCTCCCCGGCTCGCCGAATCCCTATGTCCTGGAAGGCTCAAGCGCGCCCACCTACTTCACCGAGCCGGCCTCGGATAGAGTTCGACTGAGTCACAATGTCACCACCGCCGGAAGCTTCTCCGGCGCAAGCCTCGGTTTCGACAATCCCGCCACAACCGACACCGAACTCGCCGATCTCTCTTCCACCGACACCCTGACCCTGGGTCTGCGCGGCTCCGCCTCAGCCATCAAAAAGGTGCGCATCGAAGTCGAAGACGGAAATAGCACCAAGGCCCTATACACCCTCAGCGGGATTACCACCGGCACACAATACTTCACTCTGCAGCAGTCTCTTTTCTCAGGCATTGACTGGACTCGCCTGAAGCGAATCAGTCTCGTCCTCGATCAATCCATGATGAGTAGCAGTGCGGGTTACACGGGCTGGCTGGACATCTTCACTACCGGTTTTCTTTTCAGGAAAACCTTCACCGCATCAAGCTCAAGCGTCAGCACGCTTCCAACTTCGCCCTCCCTTTTCTTATTGCCCGGCTCTTCCCAAGACACCAACCTTTCTCCATCGACCGCCGGCTTCGATCTTGCCTATGACCTCACCCTGCCTACGACTCTCTCCGGCGCACGCATCAGCTACGACAAGCCTTCTACAACAGCGATTGAAACAGGCAATCTTTCCAGCATCTCGAACCTTACCTTTGGACTCAAGGCCCCAGTCAACACCGTGCGGATGGATATGGTGGATGTCACCGGAAAATCAGCCTCCATCCTTCTCGCCAATGTCCGGACCACCGAGACCTTCTTTAAAATCACCCTCTCTTCCATTACCGGAATCGACCGGAGCAAAATCAAATGGATCCAATTCGTGATCGATCCTGTGGTGGCCAATAACGCTCCCAAGACAGGCACACTTGCTGTTTCAACCAAGGGCCTTAGCTCTCCCAGCCTTTCGGCTCCTAGCGTGAATCCCGTCACTTCGCCCACGAACCAGACAAAACAAACGCTTACCGGGACAAAGGGAATGGGGACGGGAATCATGGTCAATGGAGTGATGATCGTCTCACCAACAGATGCCACGACTTGGCAGGCAGAAGTGGATTTGACCGCAGAGGGTGAGAATGTCTTGAACATTCAAGAGACCAACGGCGCAGGCACCGTAAGTCCTGCAACCGAAGTCCGCATCGTGAGAGATACCATCGTTCCGACAGGGACAATTCAAATCAATGGAGGCGACGCTTACACGATTTCCAAAACGGTCACCCTCGACCTTTCAGCGAGCGACGGCCAAGGAAGCGGGGCTGTCAAAATGAGCTTTTCGACGGATAACCAGAATTGGACTACCGCTGAAGCCTATGCCTCTACCAAAGCCTTCACCCTTCCAGAAGGGGATGGGACGAAAACCGTCTACGTCAAATATTTCGACAAGGCAGGGAACGCAAGCCCGGTTTATTCCAAATCCATAACCCTTGACGTGACCAATCCCTCCGGCACCATTACAATCAATAACAATGCCTCCTACACTACCTCCCGCACG
>CAZUJQ010000049.1:3844-16832 GCA_964620805.1 uncultured Planctomycetales bacterium
TTAAAGACCAAGCCGGTCTTGTCTCCAGCACCTTGTCTGACTCCATTGTCCTGGACCGGGTGATTCCCTCCGGCACCATTACAATCAATAACAATGCCTCCTACACTACCTCCCGCACGGTCACCTTAAACCTCACTCAATCTGATGCGACTTCCGGTCCTCACCAGATGCGCTTTAGAGTGGGAGCCAACGGCACCTGGACTGCCTGGGAGGCCAAGGCTGATACCAAGACTCTCGACCTTGCCGACTCTGATGGAAGCCAGACGGTCTACTACGAGATTAAAGACCAAGCCGGTCTTGTCTCCAGCACCTTGTCTGACTCCATTGTCCTGGATCAGGAGGCTCCCTTTGGTTCTTTCCGTGTGCTTCGATTCACGAATCTCTCTTCCGGGCAGGCGGAGCTTGAACTTGCCCTTGAGGGACAGGATGCGGGGACGGGTGTCGACAAGTGGAGCTACTCGATCGATGGCGGCCCCTGGTCGGAACCAGCGCCTTACGAGCGCCTCAGGACAATCTCGCTCCCCGAAGCCCCGGGCCGTCGTCTCATCGAAGTGAAGTTCTATGACTTTACGGGAAAGGTCTCCGGGATCTACCGCGATGAAGTGAACCTCGATGCACTCCGGAGTGTGAACGACTTTGTTGCCGGATCAGGCACGGAGCCGATCCACCGTTTGGTCCAAGAAGGACTCCTCCAGACAGACCGGCGGGGAGGACTTCTTGCGCTTTACGACCGGCAGCTCCTCGTTGAGAGAACGAGCTTTGACTCAAATTCCTTTATGATCGCTCAGCCGGCTCACGGCGCAACGCTCCCCAGCCTCAATGCCGAATTTGAAATCGGCTCGGGAACATCCAGTCTCCTCCTCGAGACCGGATTTGTCATTCCAGGCCAGTTTGTTCGAGGGAAACCCACCAAGGGGACGGTCCAGCTTGTAATCGAAGATGGATTTTTTAAACTGAAGATCAAAGAGCCCCGCAAAGAAACCGTCGACGGCGTCCCCTTCCTTATCGAACGGCAGGAAGTGATTATCTCAAAACACACGCCCCAATCCGGGAAGCGGTATGAGGTAGAGTTTAATTTCACCTTAGACGGCCTTGAAATCACCCTCGATCCCGGAAACCGGGCGATTGTGACAGAGCCTATGTTTCGCCTGGCAGGCGTCCAGGCAGATCCTTACCTCCGCGTGGAAACAGGCAATGTCACTTTGCGCTCGGTTCAAATGTATGGGAACACCACGAAAATCTTAACCCCTGAAAACGAGCTTCATGAATTCACCTACACCCATGACGCAGGAGGGAATCTTACAGAAGTGCTGGACCGGGTAAGCTTCTCCCGCTTTGCTTCCCAAGATTTGAAAGGAATTGTCTATGAAACAAAGCAAACATTTAACGCCCAGGGAAAACTTCTGACAGCCACGGATAGAAACGGTGAAACCGTCCGCTTCAGCTATAACGCCGAGGGTCGAGTCGCATCCATTGAAGAGCTTGCCAGCGGCCGCACCACCACCTTGAGCTATCAGGAAGATGCGAACGGGAATCTTACGGTTACCCAGACTGTTCAATTCAGAGATGGTTTTTCGAATAACATCCAAGCCGTCACAAAGGAAGTTTTTGATACCCACGGCCGGAGAACCAAACTCGAAACCCCTGACGGGAAGGTAATGAATTTGAGTTATTCCACAACCGATCCCACGATCACGGCCCAGGTGAGTGAGGGAAGTTTTACTTACTCCACTTCCCTCAAGACTGACGCAAGAGGAAGAGCTGTAAAGCGTGTCACAAGATCGGGCGCCACAGAAAACCTAACTTATACCCTGCGTCAGGACGCATCAGAAGAAGTCCTCATTGTGCGTCAGATTCCCGATGTCGATAAAACCGGAGCCTCCGTAACCTACCAGACAACCGAAAGAATCGTAACCGACCGAGAAGGAAGAATCCTCGAGCGGGAGGATTCAAGAGGAAGGATTGCCAAATACGTTTACGATGCCCAAGGAGATATCACAAAATTCGAAGATGGATGGGGAAGAGTTACCACTTGGATTTATGTGAAAGATCTTTTTGGAAATGTGATCCGACACACTCAAACCCTCTCTTACACGGATGATTTTGGAAATGCGGTGAGTGCCGCGAAAGCCGAAGAGTTTGACCGACACGGAAATCTTGTAGCCGAAGTGGATCCGGATGGAAGGGCCCGTGTCCATGCTTACACCTTTCATCCCTATAACCATCTTCCGAAGACAAGGACCTCGTACTTTTACAAAAATATCGCCTCTTTGGACGTCCTTCTCACAAAACACGCCTCTTCGCCTTCGAGCGTCACTTCAAAGGTCGAATGGGATGAAACAGGGGAAGGGGTCCTTGAAATAGCCCCTGATTCTATTGAGACAAGGACTGCTGTTAGCCGCGATGCCAAAGGCAATGTGAAATCCCTTGCCGTCACGACTTCTTACACGATTGATGGAGTAAGCGTCATCCAAACCCACACCCAGGAATTTGACCTCCATGGAAACCTCACAAAGGAGAGCGATTTCCTGGGGAATGAGACCCGCTACCTCTACGGGGCCTTTGATGAGCTCCAATCCATCACCCGTCACCTTGGGAAGGATACCCAAAACCAGTTTGACCGGGTCACCACCTTTGGTAAGAAAAGAAACACCGCAGGAATTCTTCTTTCAACGGAAGCCCGCGAAAACTACGTGGATGGATTCGGAAATTTGATTGAGACGCGCCTCATTAGAGAATATGACTCCTTTGGGAATCTTACACATGAAGTAGGACCCACGGGGGATGCCCAGCTCATCCAATATGAATTCAGGACAGATGGCCGTGTGGACGCCCAAACCACCTACCGCTATCACAGCATTGCTTCCCTTGATGATTTGAAAGCAAAACACAGCTCTTCTCCCTCCGCTTTAAAAGAACGAATCGAATACGGTCTCCTTGGAGAGGTGAAGCGTCATGAGAGCTTTGATGAGAAGACCCTTGTTTTTGTAAGAGACCGCGACCAGGCAGGGAGAGTAAGAAAAGAAGAAATCCAAACCTCATGGCTTACTCAACGGGACGGCATGGTCACCACCACTCAATCGCGTGAATTTGACCTGGATGGGAATCTCACAAGGGATGTGCTCATCAATGGAGATGAGATTCTTTATACCTATGGAAGCCTGGGCTCTCTTCTGACAAGCACGAAGAAAATCAAATTCACAGATTCGGATGGTGTTGAAAGAATCTATGAGGAGAGGACCACGTTTGGTGAGGTCCGCTCTTCGGCTGGACTCCTTACGAAGGCTACGGAGACAATCCAAAGCCAGGACAGTTTCGGGAATGCCTTCACGAATGAAAGAGTGCAGTCCTTCAATGAATTCGGCGAGGCGATAGCCTCCATTGACCGCACAGGGAAAGGGAGAATCACGGAATATACCCGCTTTCCCTGGGATGAGGTCGAGGAGGTCCGGGTCTACGAATATGAAGGGGTGGATACCCTCACAGCCCTCCAGGATAAGCATAGTAGCGCTCCTAAACTCATCGAGCGGACGAAGGTGAATTTCCTCGGCGAATCCCTTGAAACCGAAAACAAAGACAAGCTCGTCACCAAATACGAGCGCATTCCGAGGTCAAACAGCCTCACCCAAAAAGAAACTCGCAGGCTCCAGATCCCGGGAGAAACAGAGAAAGTCTTCATTGATGAATTTGATGACACGGGAAAGCTGTCTCGCTCTACGAACGATCAGGGAATCGTCACGACCTACACCTACACCCTCACAGGTGAGCTTCTCTCCCAGAAAGAGACCGGCCTGGGGAATCATTCGATTGAAACTATTCATTCGCTTCTTACGTACGCCAATGGCCTGACCAAGCTTTCCTCAAGCACCACCCGGGGAATTGACAAATTCGGAAGGATCGTGGACCTTGCCCAAGCCCAGGAATTCACTCCCCGGGGAGAGCTTGCTTACGAAGTCAAAGAAGATGACCGGGGTAAAGTCTTGGTTTATGAGCGTGACACGCGGGAGAGGCTCATCAAACTCACCACCGCGGAGCTTGAAGACGGGAAAGGTTACAGCGAAGCAGTCGCCGGAGGCGGCGCAAACGGAGGAAAGCTTACGATCAATCTTCTAAAGGCATGGTTCAGCGCGCCTCCCGCTTCTTTTCCTTCCCGCATCACCATCCAGGAATGGGATTCACTCGGGGATGAAACCATTACCGAAACCTCCGCCGGAGGCGGATCCGCCGCGCCATTTGGCGGAAAAGAGGAATGGCAGAGAAAGCTCATTTATTCCAATTCCCTTGGAAATCCCAGAAAGATTGAGAAAAGAATCTTCCTTCCTTTGGGAGATAAAGTTCCCGTTGTAAGGACCCCCATCCAGACCGAAGCTTACTTCGAAGCCGATCTCCTTCCCAAGATCTGGGTCCGGGAAACACCGGTGGATCTTTCAAGCCTCACCGGGCCTGGGATTGCCGCTGTGTTCTGGAACGGCTCGGATGACACGAATTCCACGACCAAGATTTACGCCGCAACCGATCTTCCCAATCTCGTCACCGATCTTAATTCCCGAAAAGAGGGAGATTACGTCATCCTTGTAACAAGAGGAGACCTAAGAGCGCATCTTACGGAAAGCTTCTTCCAGGCCCTGGAAGCCTTTGGAAGCGAAAAGGTCCGGTCTCTTGCCGAAGGTGGTGCTTTTGCCTTTGTGGGGGTGAAAGGAAAAGGCCCGGGACAAGCGATTGAGGATCATAAAGTGAAGGAGGGTGAAATCGCCAAGGCCTCAAACTTCAGGCACACCATAGAAAACTATGACATCAAAGGCCACCTCACCCATTATGAAGATGGGTTTGGAAGTGTGTTTGATTACACAAGGGGTTTTGACGGCGAAGCCCTCAAGATGGTGGAAACCCGTGACGGCGGCCGAGTCGTCGTCACCACGACTTACACCAAGACACGGGACGCTAAAGGCCGCGCCCTTTCCACCAACGAGCACGTTGAAGAGAAAACCTTGCAGGCCGGCGGTTCGTATCAGACCAAGATTTATGACAAGGGAAGGAATTTCGGCGTTTCTGAAATTTTAACGAGCCGCACGGACGCCGCGGGTGTCACGACGACCTTCAACCAGGACGGCGACATCGTGAAGGTGGAGGACCCGGCAAACGGGATCGTGAAGACCTACGAGATTGAAAAATACGCCACAGGGACTCTCAAGCGCAAAAAGGAATGGGTCTCGGTCGCAGCCAAGAATGTGGACGGGGTCCTTACAACCACCACTGTCGTGACAGAAAGCCACTATGACACGAAGGGTAAGCTCACCCGCTTCATCGATACAGAGGGGAAAGAGACCGTCTACGCCTACACCTCTGCCGGTGAAACCAAAACCGTGAATCTTCCAAATGGAGAACGAATCGAATATGCCTACACCTCTGACACTTCAACAGGCAATCGCACTACCACAGAGACCCATTACAAAGGAAACGAGAAAGAGTCTGAAGTGGTAAAGATCCATAGTAAGGATGGAGATTTGATCTTTCTTTCCGAGAGCCTTCAAGCTGAATCCATCCGGGAAGAGATCGCCTACACTTACGAATACTGGCCCGGTGTTGAAAGGAAACTCAAAAGGAAAGACGCAACACATCGTTTCATCAATGTCACGACAGGCGAGGAGGTCCTCAAATACTCTACCTTTGAAGAGCGGCAAGAAGACGGGTTCCTATTAAAAAGCAAAGACCGGGACGGGGTTGAAAAATTCTACGATTATCGAGAGAAAAGAATCTGGGAGATCCGGGAGACCCATGCCGGCGATACCACCATGCACTATTACTTTTATCGGCGTAGTGACTCGCACGCCGGATTTCAACACCCCGTGCCGGATTACACAGACCTTGACCAGGATGAAGGCGTGGAGGACGGCTCTGACCTTGACTTTGCCCTCCTTATAAGGGACCGGGGAACCAGTGATAAATCCGATGATGAGATTCAACTGATTCCATATTCCGGAAAATCAGAGAGCGAGCGGATTGAGAAGAAAATCCTTTATCACTTAGGCAGCACAACCCATCCCGACAAGGAATCCGGTTACGTCTATCACTTTGATGGCTCTCTCGACCAGATTCATGATTCCCGCTATGAGTACCTTTATAACCCGGCCACAGGCCAGATGGAGAAGGGACAAAAACGCCTTGAATCCACCACAACTTATAAAACAGACTCTCTTACAGGCGAACCCCGAATCGATAAAATCACCGGCGTCTTCACGATCAAAAATCATTTCTATACCTCAACAGGCAGGCTTGAGCGGGTGGAGGAGACAAACGGCTCCTTCCCGAACCGCGTCACCAAGTCCTTCTACAATCCCTTTGGCGACATCATCCGGACGGAGGACTTCTACGGCCATGAGACCTTTTTTGAATACGTAAAGAATAACGCCGGAAAGAACATCGCCGTCTTCGAAACAAACGATCAAGACCAAGGCCGGATCTTCAGAATGTTCAACGATGACGGAGAGACTACAGTCGAAATCGACAAAAACGGTCGCATTACGCTCTTTGATCCGAAGCCCCATCCGACCAGGCTGGGGAAGGTCACAACCGAGACCCGTTACTTCCTCGAAGATTCAAGTTTTTGGCTCACGCCTTGGTACCACGCCCTCGTGACGGATTTCGCCGCCCTCCTAGCTACCTTTGACAAGAATGCGGATGGAAGGATTGAAGATTCGGACATTCAAGGGCTTTTCGATGAATCGGGATTTCCGGCCACGACGAGGCTTCATCGAGATCGAACACTCAAACTTTTGAATCGTGAAGGAGACCTTGTCCTTTCCCTTAAGCCGGAAGGGGAGCTTGCGATTTACGATTACGCCAAAGACATTTTTGAGGCGAAGCGCCAGACACAATGGAATTTTTACAAGGCGGATGCTGCGATGGGCTACCAGAAAATTGACCTCGACGGTTTCGATACTTCTTCAAGCAGCGCATGGGCGACACTCGGTGAAAAGCTTCTCAAGGCTGGCGTGAGAGATTACGAGGAATTAAGCGCGAGTGAGCGTGCCACAGCGGATGGCAATCGCCAGGCCGCGGTTGCGGAATTCCTCGTAAACATTGGAAAAATTTCTCAGGCCGCGGAGGGGGTGGTCTCAAAGACGATTCGCCGCCACAATTCCAATGGTGAGCTCATTGAAGAGACCGAAGTCACAGGCATTGCCAGAAAAAGCGTCTATCAAAGAGACCCCTTTGGCGTTCCCAAAGTAAGCTTCACCACCCATTCCAAAGATGGGGCGCTCATCAAACAGGAATTCAATACCGAGGGGGACGTGATCCGGCAGGAACTTTCCAACGGCCTTGTCAAGGAATTCAGTTATGAAAAAGACACCCAAGGAAACATAAAGAAAATCATCGAAAGAACCCTTTATCCCCACGGTCCCCAAGGACTTGGTTCCCTAGAAATCCGTGAACTAAACCTTGCCGGAGAAGTCATAAGAATCACGGATAAAAATGGCGTCGTAACAGACATCGTTACCCGGGAAAATGCCAAAGGAGAAAAGGAGATTGAAAGGAAGGTCAAATACCAGGAATGCTTCTTGGCCGAAGGCGGATGCGCCTCTGGCAGAGGCCACACCATCGAATTCACGGAAGTCGAGAGACTGAATCGTTACGGGCATACCGTGTACCGGAAAGATAAAAATGACCGTGTGACACAAATAAATCTTCATTATAACTCCCTAGGACGTGTCGAAGAAGCGACAGAGGTCACGGACTATGTGATGGAGCAGGGACAAGCCATCCATTACGAAGAATTCTTCCGCTTCAACACGGAAGGCGAGCAAATCTTTATCCGGGATAAAAATGGGAGAGAGATTGAATTTGAATATATGAAGGATGCCTACGGAAATACGGCCGAGATCCGCGAGACAGAGCTTCTAAAAACAGGCGCCCGGGCTCTTACCGTAAGAAAGCTTGCGCCCATAGGGGAAACCATCGCCCAGACGGATAAGAACGGCTTCATACAAGCCTACGCCTATGACAAGGATGCTCTGGGAAATGTCAAACAAGCCTATGAAATCTCAAAGCTTCGTTATGACTTCACAGGGGACCGTCAAGTAGATGACAAGGATCTTCAGATTCTCATCGCAAATTACGGGAAGACCGATTCGGACTCCCTCAAGCTCTTTGACCTCATGGGGGACGGGAAAATCGATGAGGAGGATGCAAAGCTTCTTACCCGGTCCAAAGAATACGGGACAAGGGAAGTCGCCGTAACCCGCGAATTTTCTCCCTTTGGAAACATTCTTTCTCTTACGGACAAAAACGGAAGAAAGATGATCTATGAGTATGAAAAGGATGCCCTTGGGAATGTCAAACGCTCCATTGAGACCAATAACCAGTTCCAGGGCAAAATCTTCCGGCTCTTCAACCGAGACGGGCAGCTTATCCAAATGAAAGATCAAAATGGCAATGCAATCCGCTACCTTTACACCCTCGACTCAAAGGGAAATATCCTTGAAACCAAAGAAGAGCAGGAGCTTGCCCCCAAAGCGCCTCTTGCCGTCAAAGAAACCTTCGACAGCCTTGGAAGGCGCATCCTATTGGAACAAGGAGACCGTAAGATCACGACGACCTACAATGCCGAAGGAAGCTTCAAGGAGGTGGAGACAGACACCAATGGACTCATCCGCGAGACGGATTTCGATACTCAGGGAAGAAAGACCAAAGAATGGCAGCGAAGGGAGCTTGGGAAAAACCTTGCCTTTCAAGCCCAGATTAAAACCAGCGAATCCCAAAACCTCACAACTTATCCTTCCTCCCACCTAACTGACGGCATCCATGACCGGAACCGCGTCTGGTATTCGAAAAAGCAGGCAGACGGGCTCCTGGATACGGAATTTATCGAACTCGATCTTAGCTCGGTCCAGGCCCTTGCTGAAGTGAGAGTCGATACCGGAACCCCAAGCGACAGTTATTTTGTAAGGCGTTTTGACGTGAGTATCTCACTTGATGGGATCCACTGGAAAAAAGTAGGGGGACACGCAGGCTTAAACTATCAGGGAATCATGACCGTCTCCTTCCCCGAAGAGGAGGCCCGCTTCGTCAAGATTCATAATTTCCAATCCCTGAATGGAACGGGCGATTTCACCACGGTCTCCTTGAGTGAAATCGAGGCCTTCGGCTACCGGACCGAAGGACAAACAGAAAATCTCGCCTTCGGGAAGAGTGTCTCGGCCTCAAGTTTCCAAAACGGGGCAGAGCCCTGGCGCGCCGTGGATGGGAACATTTCCACTTATTGGTATTCCCGATCCTCTTATGACGGAATTATCAACGAATGGCTCAAACTGGATCTTGGGAAACTCACCCAGGCCACGGAAATCGTCTTCGACCAGGGAACCTCAGGCGATTACATGAAACAGTTCCGGATCCGAGTCAATACGCAAGATCGGCCCCACGATGACCCAAGCTGGAAAGAGATTGTCTTTGAAAAAGGTCTGACAGGAAATAAAAGATTCACTTACACCTTCCCCGAGACCGGATTTCGTTACGTCTTGGTCGACCAGATGACAAGCACAGGCTACGGCGAATTCCGCGAGCTTCAGGTCTATGGCTTCCAGGGAGGGAATGAGAATTACGCCTACACCACGGATAGCCAAGGCAATAACGTCACCACAGTCACCGATTCCTTCGGTCTTGTCCGAGAAGAAAAACGAGATTCCCAAGGAAGAATCATTTACGTCAGGGAACGAACCCGTGACTTCAAAACCGGAGCGCTCGCCTACGCCGAGCAATCGACGGCCTACGAAACCGACGCTGAAGGAAATACAACTATCACCGTAAGTGATACCTTGGGCCTTATTCGCCAGGAGAAGCGTGATTCCCAGGGAAGGGTGATCTATGAAAAAGAAAGGAAGGAAGCCCAGAAGAATGTCGCCCTGGGAAGCCCGGTCACTTCAAGCGGAAGCTATGACGGAAGTTACCCGCCTTCTAAAGTAGTGGATGGGAAGGCTTACTACCTCACCCCCGGAGTTGGAGGAGGTTACGCCTGGGTCGGGCCCTACCAGCAGCGTGACGGCTGGCTTCAGATTGATCTTGGGAAGAAATACTCCACCAAAAAGATCCAGATCGATAACTCCTACGTGGACAATATCCATGCCGAGACTTTCGATCTCCTAGTCTCAGAGGACGGCACGACCTGGAACCGGATCGTTTCAGAGACAAACCTCACCAAAGGCCAAGTCCTCTCTTATTCTTTCTCGGAACAATCAGTCCGTTACGTCCGTCTTGAAAAAATCAATGGCTACAACACCACAGACAAAAACTACCCCTATCCTGTGATGGGAGAAGTCCTCCTCTTCACCAATATCTACGAGGAACGCTGGACGACTTATTCCACCGATGCAGAGGGAAACAAAATCACCACCGTGACCGATGCCTTTGGCTTGGTTCGAGAGGAGAAGCGGGACAGCGAGGGGAGGGTGGTGTATGTGAGGGAACGTAAGCCGATCACCGGAAATGGAGGATTCGAGTCTAGCGTTACGGCCTATGGGGATAGCCAAGTCCGGACTGATGCCTTGAGTCTGGGCGGTGCTTTTGGTCGCTTTGACGGCACCGGGGATTACTTAGTGGTTCCGGGTGATTTTGATTGGAACTTTAGATCAGATGATTTCACGATCGATTTCAGGGTCCGGTTGGATTCCGTTTCGGGCGACCAAGTATTTTGGAGCCATCAAAACAGCGGCAATCCCGCCAATCACCATCTCCTGCGGTTCCGTTATTCCAATGGTAATTTAATTTTTGACAACAACACGAACTATGCGGGCTCTACCTACATCAGCAAGCCCTGGACGCCTAATCCAGGTCAATGGTATCACCTTGCTTTGGTAAGGCAGGGGACGAGTTATGAGTTATTTGTCGATGGGCAATCAATAGGAAGCAACGTCCAGACGAACTTGAGCCCGACCTACAACGGGCCGATTCGGATTGGATGTCAATGGGATACCTTCCCCCAGTGGTGTTTTAATGGAGGACTTGACGAATTCCGCATCTCGAAAGGCATTGCACGCTGGACGAGCAATTTCGCACCGCCTACGATTGAATCCACCGCCGATCCTTATACAAAGCTTCTCCTTCACTTAAACGGGATCCGCTTCGTTGAGGAGACCTATGAATACTCCACGGATGCCTTCGGAAACTTCATCACCACGATCCGTGACAACGATGGAAATGTGCGGGTCTCTGAAGAGATCCGGGATGCTGAAGGAAAACTCATCCGGACCGACTGGCATTACCAGAAAAACGGCAAAGATTACATCGTCAAGGTAGGCGAGAGGACGGATAGGGACTTTTCCACAGAAGACATGACAAGCCCGCTTCCCCTTGTGCGTGCAAGTAACATCGCCCCTACCTCAACCTCTTCAGGAGAGTATGCAGAGCGTGCGATTGACGGGAAATTCGGTGCCTTCACAAGCGCCAAAATCGGGGGCTGGCTCCTCCTTGAGCTTGAATACCCGGCAGTAATCGGAAGGATGGATACGTACCTTGATCGGACCACCTCCAATGGAGTCCGTTATCAGATTGAAGCCTCTCTTGACGGAATCAATTGGCATCCTGTGGTGGACAAAACAAGCGCATTCTATTCCGGGCTCCAGCAGGACACGTTCCTCCCCGTCAAAGCCCAGTTTGTGAGGATCCGCGCCACAGCCGGCCAGAATGGGAATGCGGACTTTAGGCTTGAAGAAATACGACTCTTCCCTCCCAAAGGCTGGCCTGTTTCAAGCGTACTCACACGCACCTTCAATATTCAAGGAGAGCTTTTGAAGGAAGTCCAGCAAGGGGGACGCTCAGAAAGCTTCGCTTATGAGAAAGACTCACTTGAAAACGTAACCCGCGCCATTGAAACCCATCATAAGACGGACAGAAAAGCACAAGTCAGTAAAGTCAAAGATAACTTGGGCAACACCATCTCCAATAACTTAATTGACGGCAACCGCGACACCGCAGAGCGCTACTACATCTATCAAATGGACAATGCCTATTATGAATTTGAATTAAAGGAGGCCACGGAAATATCAGAGGTCAGGATGCTCTTTAATGACGGCGTAACCCATGCCCTCTTCAGTTACTGGATCGAGGTCTCAGAAGATGGCGTCAATTGGACCCGGGTCTTTGACCATCCGGAGATCGATGCACGAAGCTGGCAGCGTGCGGTCTTCAATACCGTCAAGGCCCGTTTCATCCGTGTAGGCGGGAAATGTAACGACCTTGGAAACGGCCTCTATTGGAATGAAGTGGAAATCTACAGCACCCCCACAGGAGTCGTGGATTATGTCACAAGCCGCTACGTGGACCAGGAAATAGGGGGGCCCGTGAAACCCATTGCAAGCTTTGGCGACGTCCGGCTTGACACCACACGCGCCAAATTCGGCCTGGCTTCAGCCCTCTTCGACGGAAATGGGGATTACCTGCAGGCCCCGGACCAGTCTGATTTTGACTTTGGAACGGGAGACTTCACCATCGAGGCCTGGGTGCAGCTCTCTTTCCTCAATCACGGCCACACCATTGCCTCAAGATATACGGGCGGGCCGGGCTGGATTTTCTATGTCGATCCGCAGCAAAGCCGAATGGTCCTCCACGACACGGGCAATTCGCAGGTCATCGCGTCAAACATTTCGTTTCAGGCAAACCAATGGTCCCACGTGGCAGTGGTCCGCAGCGGAAACGTCATCAAGTTTTTCAAGGACGGCATTCAACAGGGCCCGGATCTTTCGGCGGCGGCCACCTACAACGGAACACCCGGCGCCAAGCTCAGAATCGGAAGTTATGGAGGATCAGACACCGATTACAATGCTCAGTTCCACGGCTGGCTGGATGAGCTTCGAATCTCCAAGGGAATCGCAAGATACACGGGAAATTTCACGCCGGCCGCGGATGAATATGTGACGGATGCTG
Organism: uncultured Planctomycetales bacterium; assembly: GCA_964620805.1. Taxonomy (GTDB): domain Bacteria; phylum Omnitrophota; class Gorgyraeia; order Zapsychrales; family JAHFFX01; genus CAZUJQ01. The sequence continues at coordinate 16,760 of CAZUJQ010000049.1, forward strand.
CGACGAAGCTTCTGCTTCATTTCAACGGGGCGGAGGGATCCACGCGGTTTGAAGATAACTCCCTTATCGTGAA
>CAZUJQ010000050.1:0-16285 GCA_964620805.1 uncultured Planctomycetales bacterium
CATGAAAGCGACATGATCCTGATGCCGGATGCCACATCAGCCTTTGTGGATCCCGTCTGTCAGATCCCAACCTTAAGCATCATTTGCGATATTTATGATCCCGTGACCAAGGACCCCTATAGCCGCGATCCCCGTTACATCGCCAGGAAAGCCGCGGAATATTTAAAATCGACGAAGATCGCTGACACCAGTTATTGGGGGCCGGAGGCGGAGTTTTTTATCTTCAACGACATCCGCTTTGATCAGACGGAGAATAGCGGCTATTACTATATCGATTCCAACGAAGGGGAGTGGAACACGGGCCGCGACGAGAAGCCCAACTTGGGCTACAAGCCGCGCTACAAGGAAGGGTATTTCCCGGTTCCGCCGCACGATTCCCTGCAGGATATCCGCAGCGAAATCACCCTCACTTTAAGAAAAGTAGGGGTCCCGGTGGAGGTCCATCACCATGAGGTGGCAACGGCCGGACAATGCGAGATCGATATCCGGTATAGTCCGCTCGTCAAGATGTGCGACAATCTTTTGATCTACAAGTACGTGATCAAGAACGTCGCTAAGCAACACAACATGACCGCCACATTCATGCCCAAGCCGATCTTCAAGGATAACGGGTCCGGCATGCATGTCCATCAGAGCCTTTGGAAGGACGGTAAGAACCTTTTCTACGACAAGAAAGGGTATGCCCTTTTAAGCGATACCGCCAAGCATTACATCGGCGGTTTGCTGAAACACGTGCATGCGATCCTGGCCTTTGCGGCCCCGACGACAAACTCCTACAAAAGGCTTGTCCCTGGCTATGAGGCGCCGGTCAATCTGGTTTATTCCCAAAGAAACCGTTCTGCGGCGGTGCGTATCCCCGTCTACTCCGCCAGCGAAAAATCCAAAAGGATTGAGTTCAGGCCCCCGGATTCCTCCTGCAATCCCTATCTGGCCATGTCCGCCATGCTCATGGCCGGCATTGACGGGATTAAAAATAAGATTGATCCCGGGGATCCGATCGACAAGAATATCTACGCCCTGCCGGAACATGAGGCCAAGAAGATCCGGACCGTGCCGCGATCTCTCGAGGAGGCCCTGGAGGCCCTGGATAAAGACCGTAAATTCCTTATGGAGGGCGGGGTCTTTACTCCGGATGTGATTGATACGTGGATTGAGTACAAGCACGAGGTGGAGATCGATGCGATCCGCCTAAGGCCGCATCCCTATGAGTTCCATCTTTATTATGATGTTTGAAAGTTGAAGGAAGAGTTTAAGAAAATTCAGCAACCACGTAGGGGCCCCCGTGTTTTGCTGTCGTCAGACAGCAGCGGGGGCCCTTTCGTTACCCGTGAGATTTTTAAGATTTTAAAATTCCCATGATCCTTTTCATCAAACATATCGAGGTGGAAGGCCCCGGAACGATCGAAGAATATTTTCGGGAGACGCACGGCCGGCTTAAGACCGTTGATTTAAGCCAAGGGGAGGCTTTGCCGGAAGATTTATCCGCCATCGCGGCTGTGGTGAGCCTGGGTGGACCTATGAATGTTTATGAAGAGGACCGGTATCCTTTTTTAAAAGCTGAGGATGTTTTCTTGAAACGGCTGATGCGGGAAGAAATTCCTCTTTTGGGAATTTGTCTAGGCTCGCAGTTGATCGCCAAGGCCGGTGGGGCCCGCGTGCGCAAGTCTCCCGTCAAAGAAGTGGGTTGGTTTAAGGTGCAACTGGCCAAGGAAGCTCAAAGCGATTCCTTTTTCTCTGGCCTCCCTGAAGAGATCGAGGTCTTTCAGTGGCACGAAGACACCTTTGATATCCCGGCAAACGGCGTCCTCTTGGCCCAAGGGGTCCATTGCCCTCATCAGGCGTTTCGCGTGGGGCGCTGCGCGTGGGGCATTCAGTTTCATATCGAAGTCACGGAGCGGATCATTGCCGACTGGTGTCGAGCGTATTTTAAGAGTGACGATCTTGCTCTTCGGCAAAAAGCCCAGGATATGCTGGAGGCTTATCGACAGAAGAAAGCTCTGTTTGACAAGAACTCTGAAATCCTTTATCGGAATTTTGCCAAACTTATTTTGCAAAGGCTGGCCAAAACCTAAAAAATTTTTTATAATGAATGCCTAAAAATTAGACAGGGTTGGCTTATGGCGTATAGCGAATGGCTAAAGGCTTAGAGTCATAAAATTTTCCTCCATCTTTTGCTATAAGCCATATGCCATACGCTCTATGCCAATGCGAGGTTTTAAAAATATGAACATACGCATCGCCCTTGCCCAAATCAACTCCACCGTAGGCGATCTCGCCGGCAACCAAGAGAAGATCGCCGATTATATCCAGCAGGCCAGAGACCACAAGGCCGACATCGTGGCCTTCCCTGAGCTGGCGATCTCAGGGTATCCACCGGAGGATCTTTTGTACAAGGGTCATTTTGTCAAAGATAACCTGCGGGTCCTTAAGTCTTTGATCAAAGAGACCGATGGGCTAACCGCAATCGTCGGCTTTGTGGCCGCCGATCAAAATAAGAATCTCTACAACGCCGCGGCGGTGATCCACCGCGGCCGGCTGATCGATGTCGTCTATAAGCAGGACCTTCCCAATTACGGCGTCTTTGATGAAAAAAGATATTTTAAGCCGAGTAAGGCTTTTCATTTATATTCCCTCGGGCAAAATTTTTTCTCCGTGAACATTTGCGAAGACATCTGGAAAGATGACGGGTTGGCGGTTCTCCAGGCCAAAGCCGGCAGCCAGCTGCTCATAAACATTTCGAGCTCGCCTTATCACCATGGTAAAGTGAAACTCCGAGAAGGCATGCTCCGACGCCGCGCCAAACAAACGAAGGCATTCATTGCCTATGCGAATCTGATCGGCGGCCAGGACGAATTGGTCTTTGATGGGGGCAGCCTCATCCTGAACCCCAAAGGCGAAATCCTGTTTCGGGCCCGACAATTTTCCGAAGATCTCCTCCTGGCAGATCTGGAGATCCCGCCGTCGCGCAAGATCAAAGCCGCCCCAAAATCTAAAGTCATCGCCTTAAAGAATGCCGAGATTCGAGAAGACAAAACCGCGATCAAAAGGCATTTTTATCCGCCCTTGGAAGCCCCTGCCGAGATTTATCAAGCCCTGGTTTTGGGCACCAGAGATTACGTCTTAAAGAACGGCTTTCAGAAAGTCGTGGTGGGGTTAAGCGGCGGGATCGATTCTTCTTTGGTTGCGGTCGTGGCCTGCGATGCCATTGGAAAGGATAACGTGGTGGGGGTCTCCCTGCCCTCTCAGTATTCTTCGCAAGAAACGCGCTCCGACGCCAAATCCCTGGCCGACAACCTCGGCATCCAGTTTATCAGCGTGCCGATTGAAGGGATCTTTAACACGTATCTTTTTGCGCTTCGCCAGGAGTTTGCCGGACGAGGGTTTGACGTCACCGAAGAGAATCTGCAGGCGAGGATCCGGGGCAACATCCTGATGGCGCTTTCCAATAAATTTGGCTGGCTGGTTTTAACGACTGGGAACAAAAGCGAGATTGCGGTGGGTTACTGCACGCTTTACGGCGATATGTCCGGCGGTTTTGCCGTGATCAAAGATGTCCCCAAAACCAAGGTCTACGAACTGGCCAGATACCGTAATCAAAAGGGATCAAAACCTCTGATTCCTGAGAGCGTGCTGAACCGCCCCCCTACCGCGGAATTGAGAGAAAACCAAAAGGACGAAGATTCTCTGCCGCCCTATGAGACCCTGGATCCGATTCTCAAAAGCTATATCGAAAACCACTCTTCCTTTAAGAAAATGCTTAAAAAATACCGTGGCAAGGAAGAAGGGGTTCTAAAAAAGGTGATCAGCCTGGTGGACAAAAGCGAATACAAGCGCCGGCAAGCGCCGCCGGGGGTCAAGATCACTTCCCGGGCCTTTGGCAAGGACTGGCGGCTGCCGATCACGAATAAGTATAAGGAGTTTTAGTTGCACAGGTTATGTATTGACAGTACACGCCATTTTGTGTATATTTTATACAGGAGGTAATACATATGACTCGTTTAAATATTACAATTCCAGATCCCTTATCTGAAAAACTAAGTCATGTTGAGAATAAAAGCCGTTTTATTGCCGAAGCGTTGCGGGAAAAATTCCAAAGAGAAGAGAAGAAAAGGCTTGAAGATCTGTTAATTGAAGGTTATAAAGAAACTTCAACCGAGAATAAAATTATTAACCAAGAGTGGGAAGGAACAATAAACGACGGATGGGAGTAGAAATTCCAAAACGGGGACAAATTTGGGAAGTGAATTTGGATCCGGCGGTAGGTGTGGAAATAAAAAAGAGAAGACCTGTAGTTATTATATCCAATAATATCAATAACCAATACGCATCCACAGTAACTATCCTTCCGATCACTGATAAAGGTCAGAAAATATATCCTTTTCAAGTGGAACTTTCTTCTAAGATCAAGGGACTCACCAAGGATTCTAAAATAAAATGCGAGCAGATTCGAACGGTGGACAAATCCCGTTTAGAGAATTTAGTAGGAGCTATCCCTCAGGAAATAGTGAAGCAAATAGAAAGAGCGCTATTGATACATCTTGGGATCGATGTCCTCCCTTTTTAAAAAAAATTCCAGAGAGGGAGACGGCAGTCAGGCAGGCGATCCATTAAAAATTTGCTTGATAGAAAGTTAGACCAAAATTATACTCTATAAGGAGGCGGAGGGATGGTAAAAGTCAATGTGAAAGATTTGCTGCATAATTTTTCTAACCTCCGACAGACTCCCCCATAAAATTACCTCTAAGGAATTAGGAAATAACGCAGAGTTTGTGGAATAAGGATGCTGATAAAAATGGACGACAATCATCTTAAGGACAGAAGAAACCAGCCGGGGTTTCCCCCCAAACAAGGCCTCTACGATCCGTGGTTTGAGCACGAGGCCTGCGGGGTGGGGTTTTTGGTCAATATCAAAGGCCGAAAGAGCCATGAGGTTGTCCGCAACGCCATCACGATTCTGGAGAACCTGACACACCGCGGGGCCTGCGGATGCGATCCGGAAACCGGCGACGGCGCCGGCATCACGATCCAGATGCCCGATGCCTTCTTGAGAAAAGAATGCGCGACAGACAAGATCACGCTTCCTGTGGAAGGCGACTATGGCGCGGGTTTGGTCTTTCTCCCTGTGGATCCTGGCGAACGAAACACCATCGAGGAATGGACCGAACACGTGATCCATGAAGAAGGCCAGAGGTTTTTGGGCTGGCGGGAGGTTCCGCACGATTCCAGCAAAATCGGAAAAGTGGCCCGCTCGGTTGAGCCGGAGTTTAAACAAGTCTTTATCGCTAGAGGCCCTGAGACCCGACCGGAAAATTTTGAAAGAAAGCTCTATGTGATCCGCAAGAGGCTTTACAGCAGGGTGGAATCCTCAGATCTGGCGCAGAAAAAATATTATTATGTCTGCAGCCTTTCCTCGAAGACCATCGTCTATAAGGGTCAGTTGATGGCCCAGCAGCTGGACCGTTTTTTCCTGGATTTGGCGGATCCCGCGATTGTTTCGGCGTTGGCCCTGGTGCACTCCCGCTACAGCACGAACACCTTTCCCACCTGGGCCCTGGCGCATCCCTACCGCATGATCGCCCACAACGGAGAGATCAACACCTTAAGGGGCAACATCAACGGGATGCACGCCCGGGAGAAGCAGTTTGTCTCCTCGGCGTTTGGCGATGATATCAAAAAAATCCTTCCCGTGGTGGTCCCTCATGGAAGCGATACCGCGACCTTCGATAATGTTTTGGAGATGCTGGTTTTAAGCGGACGCTCCCTGCCGCACGCGGTCATGATGATGATCCCGGAGGCCTACAGCGGCCATGAAAGCATGGACGAGGACAAGAAGGCCTTTTATGAATATCACAGCTGTTTGATGGAGCCCTGGGACGGCCCGGCCTCGATCGCTTTTACCGACGGCCGCTACATCGGCGCGGTGCTGGACCGTAATGGCCTTCGGCCCTCGCGCTGGCTGGTGACCAAAGACGATTTTGTGGTGATGGCCTCGGAGACTGGCGTGTTGCAAATCGCACCGGAGAACATCCTCAAGAAAGGCCGCCTGGAACCCGGCAAGATGTTTTTGGTCGACACCCAGGAGGGCCGGATTATTGACGACAAAGAATTGAAACATTCCTACGCAACGCGCCAACCCTATCGTCAATGGTTAAACGAAAATATCGTGGAGTTGAGCGTGCTTCCCGAGCCTAAAAAAGTTCACGCCTTGAAGGAACGCACCCTCTTAGCCCGGCAGAAGGCCTTCGGGTATACGCTGGAGGACTTGAAGATTATCTTAGAACCCATGGTCACGATGGGAGAGGAGGCGATCGGCTCCATGGGCGTGGATACGCCTTTGGCTGTCTTAAGCACTCGTCCGCAGCTTTTGTTCAATTATTTCAAACAGCTTTTTGCCCAGGTGACGAACCCTCCGATTGATGCCATCCGCGAAGAGGTGATCATGGCCGAGGATGTGATGCTGGGGCCGGAAGGCAATCTCCTGGAGGAGACCCCTCAGCACTGCCATCGGCTGAAATTGCAGCACCCCATTTTGACCAATGAAGAGCTGGAGAAAATCCGTCATGTCAAACGCGGCCGGCTCAAGGCCAAAACGTTACCCATCGTTTTTAAATCCGAGGGGGGTACGAGCGGTTTGGGAAAGGCCTTAGAAAGTCTTTTTCAAGAAGCCGACCGCGCCCTGGAACAGGGCACCAGCATTTTGATTTTATCGGATCGTCCTGTGGATGAAAGGCACGTTCCTATCCCGTCGCTTTTGGCCTGCTCGGGGCTCCATCATCATTTGATCCGCCAGGGGACGCGCACCAAGACGAGCCTGGTTCTGGAAACCGGTGAGGCCCGCGAGATGCATCACTTTGCCGTCTTGATCGGATACGGCGCCAATGCGATCAATCCGTATCTGGCCTTTGAAACCCTGGAAAGCGAGATCTTGAAAAGACACCTCCCCCCAGAGCTGACCTTTAAGCAGGCCCAGAAGAATTTTATCAAGTCCACCCGCAAGGGCTTGTTTAAGATCATCTCGAAGATGGGGATTTCGACCATCCAGTCGTATTGCGGGGCGCAGATTTTCGAAGCCGTGGGTTTAGGCGAGGAGCTCATCGATAAATATTTTACCGCCACCCCTTCCCGGATTGGCGGGATCGGCCTTGAGACCCTCGCTGAGGAAGTCTTGCGGCGTCACCAGGCGGCGTATCCCAGATTCCAGATGAACGGAAAGATGCTCGAAGATGGCGGTGATTATTATTGGCGTCAGGGGGGAGAACACCACCAGTTTAATCCGCAGACGATCGCCCTCTTGCAGCATGCGGTTCGGATGGGTGATTATAGCGTCTTTAAAAAGTATACCGCAATCATCAACAATTATAATACCAACCTCGCCAATATCCGGGGGCTTTTGAAATTTAAGAAAGGCCACCCCATCTCGATTGAAGAGGTAGAGCCGGCATCCCAGATTGTGAAGCGCTTTGCCACCGGTGGGATGAGTTATGGCTCGATCTCCAAAGAGACGCACGAGACCCTGGCGATTGCCATGAACCGGCTCGGTGGATTCTCCAATACCGGAGAGGGCGGCGAGGACCCGGAGCGTTTTAAGAAAGACCCTAACGGCGACTGGCGCAGGAGCCGGATCAAACAGGTGGCGCAGGGACGCTTTGGGGTCACGATCGAATATCTCGTCAACGCGGATCAGCTGCAGATCAAAATGGCCCAGGGCGCCAAGCCCGGCGAGGGGGGCCAGCTCCCGGGCCACAAAGTCAGCAAGGAGATTGCCAAGACCCGTTATACCATTCCGGGGGTCGGGTTGATTTCTCCCCCGCCGCATCACGATATCTACTCGATCGAAGACTTGGCCCAGTTGATTCACGATCTTAAAAATTCCAATCCCCGGGCCGATGTCAGCGTGAAGCTTGTGGCCGAGGTAGGGGTGGGGACGATTGCCGCGGGGGTTTCCAAGGGAAAATCCGATCATGTCCTGATCAGTGGATTCGAAGGCGGCACCGGCGCCTCCCCGCAGACCTCCATCAAGCATGCGGGGCTCCCCATGGAATTGGGGCTGGCGGAGACCCAGCAGGTTTTGGTGATGAATGATCTGCGTGGCCGCATCCGGGTCCAGACCGACGGCCAGCTTAAGACCGGGCGCGATGTGGTCATCGCGGCGATACTGGGGGCCGATGAATTCGGCTTCTCCACAGCGGCGCTGGTCAGCCTGGGCTGCATTCTTTTACGCAAATGCCATTTGAATACCTGCTCGGTGGGAATCGCCACGCAAGACCCGGAGCTTAGGAAAAAATTTGCCGGCAGGCCCGAAGACGCCGTGAATTTTTTCACCTTCATCGCCCAGGAGTGCCGGGAGATCATGGCGGAGCTGGGGGTAAGAAAATTCGAAGATATGATCGGCCGCGTGGATCTCCTGGAGACTCAGGAGGTGATCGACCACTGGAAGGCCAAGGGCTTGGATTTGACCAATATCCTGCATAAACCCGACGTCCCCTCCTACGTGGCGATCCGGCATACCAGCCGGCAGGATCACGGACTTAAACGGGCGCTGGATCATCAGTTGATCGAACTTTGCAAAGCCGCCATCGAAGAAAAGAAGCCGGTGCAGTTTCAGATGCCCATTCGAAATATCAACCGCACGGTGGGGACGATGCTAAGCTGTGAGATTGCCCGTCGATACGGCCTGGCCGGACTGCCGGAGGACACCATCCAAATCAAATTCGAAGGCTCCGCTGGGCAAAGTTTCGGGGCGTTTCTTGCCCACGGGGTGTCCTTGGCTTTGGAGGGCGATTCCAATGATTATTTGGGAAAAGGGCTCTCTGGCGGGCGGATCATGGTGTATCCGCCCCGGGGCGCAACTTTTGTGCCCGAAGAGAATATCCTGGTTGGCAATGTTGTTTTATATGGCGCGGTCTGCGGCGAGGCTTTTTTAAGAGGGCTGGCCGGAGAGCGCTTTGCGGTGAGAAATAGCGGTGCGCGCGCGGTCGTGGAGGGAGTCGGGGATCACGGCTGTGAATACATGACTGGCGGGTGTGTGGTTGTCCTGGGGCCCACGGGCCGCAACTTCGCCGCCGGGATGAGCGGAGGCATTGCCTACGTGTGGGACAAGGACAAGAAATTTGAAGGGCGTTGCAACCGCGGGATGGTCGACTTGGTTTCTGTGCAAGAGCCCAGGGATATCCAAGAGTTAAAGGGATTGATTGAAGGGCATTTTCAATACACGGAAAGTACTGTGGCGCGGCAGATTCTCGATCAATGGGAGCTTATGCTGCCTATGTTTGTCAAGGTCTATCCTTTAGATTACCGTCGGGTCTTGGAGGAAGCGGTGAAGGTTAAACAGGAAACACCAGCGGTGGCGGTGAAATAGAAGGGGCCCCTGCGCCGCCCTTTGGCGGGACGTAGGGGCCCCTTTCAGGAGGGTTCCTCTTATGGGTGAGATCAGGGTTAAAGTTCGGATAGAAAACGACCACGATGTCTTTCTTTATAAAGAAGGAAAAATAAAAAAACAGGATATCAGAGCCGTTGAAATAGATGCTTTAGTGGATACCGGAGCCGTCATGATCCTGTTGCCCCAGGAGTTGGTGGAAACACTCGGACTTGAGAAAATTGACAGAGCTATTGTCAGTCTGGCCAATGATGAGAAAATAGAGCTGGATGTGGCTGGTACGGTATCGTTGACAATCGGTAACCGTCGAATGAAGACAGATTGTTTGGTGGGCCCCCCTCAATGCGAACCTCTGATCGGCCAGCTTGTCCTGGAACGATTGGATTTGATTCTTGATCCATTAAAAAGAACCATTACCCCCCGGCCCGAATCGCCGTATTTGCCATCTTTGAAATTAAAATGAAGAAAGGGATGAGAGTTTGAGCATAAGGGGGCCGTTTCTGTTTTCGTAATTTTTTTCAGGGAATCAAAAACAGAAACGGCCCCTCATATCAATATCTTTAAAGAAGGCTAAAACCCATGGGCGACATCAAAGGCTTCACGAAATACGACCGGAAGGATTTTAAGAAAGAACCGGTCTTAGAGCGCCTGAAGCATTGGCAGGAGTTTTATAAGCCCCTGCCCGAGGAAGAATTAAGAAGGCAGGGGGGCCGCTGCATGGACTGCGGGGTGCCATTCTGCCAGTCGGGCTGTCCCATCGGGAATATCATCCCGGACTGGAATGATCTGGTTTATAACAGTCGTTGGCAGGAGGCGATCGAGCGGCTCCACAAGACCAACAATTTTCCGGAATTCACCGGCCGGGTCTGTCCGGCCCCTTGCGAGAACGCCTGCGTCTTGGCCATCAATCAGTCTTCGGTCACGATTAAAAATATCGAGCTTTCCATCATCGAGAAGGCATACGAAGAAGGTTGGATTAAACCCCAGCCGCCAAGACACCGCACGGGAAAGAAAGTCGCGGTGGTCGGTTCTGGTCCGGCCGGGTTGGCATGCGCGGATCAGCTCAATAAGATGGGACACATCGTCACGGTCTATGAAAAAAATGAGGTCTTAGGCGGGCTTTTAACGCTAGGCATCCCGGATTTCAAATTGGAGAAGGGCATCGTGGAGCGGCGGCTCAAAAGGATGCATCAGGAAGGCGCGGTTTTTAAAACGAATGTCCATGTTGGGGTCAATCTCTCGGCAAAGGAGTTAATGAGCAAATGCGATGGTTTGGTTTTATGCGGAGGAGCCGAGGCCACCCGGGAGTTACCCATCCCCGGACGGGAACTGGAAGGAATTTATCAGGCGATGTTTTACCTGCCGCAGCAAAACCGCCGGGGGCTGGGCCAGCATGTCAATTCCAATCTCAGCATTACAGCCAAGGGAAAGCGGGTCATCATTTTAGGAGGCGGCGACACCGGCTCCGACTGTCTGGGCACCGCCAACCGCCAGGGAGCCCTCGAGGTTAAACAGTATGAACTTCTCCCCGAGCCTCCTAAAGAGAGGGCCCTCGACAATCCCTGGCCGCAGTGGGCCTTTATTCAAAGGAGTTCCACCTCGCACGAAGAGGGGGTCGAGCGTGATTACGGGATCCTCACCCAGCGTTTCAGCGGCGAGGGCGGCCGGCTCCAAAAGCTGCATGCCATTAGGCTCGAGTACGGCCCCAAAGACCCCAAAACCGGCCAGCGGCCTTTTAAGGAGATTCCTGGCTCAGAGTTTGCGGTGGATGTGGATATGGTGTTGCTGGCGCTGGGGTTTACGGGCCCGGTCAAAAAAGGAATGCTGGAGGAGCTGGGCGTGGAGTTGGATGCCCGAGGCAATGTGAAGCACGACCGCAACAAAATGACGAGCCTGCCCGGTGTTTTTACCGCCGGTGATATGGCGCGGGGCCAGTCGCTCGTTGTGTGGGCGATCCAGGAAGGACGCGCCGCCGCCGATGGGGTGGATAGGTACTTGATGGCGAAGAGGTAACTCTCGAATGGAAGACCAGACCCGAAATAATCCAGCACACTTCAAGACCCGCCCCTCTCGAGGGGTGAAGGTTATGGGCAGTCTGATGATTATCCTTGCCGTTTTACAGTTCCAGCAGAGCTTTGATGTGGGTGGTCTAAGGAAAGTCTACGAGGCGTTATATGAAGGTGCCGCAGGAGTCTTTTTTTACGGCATTACCGTTTTACTTCTTGTCGTCGAGATCATCCTGGGGCTGAACATCCTTCGCTTAAAAGAATGGGCGAGAAGAGGTGTTTTTCTCTTGGTCGCTGTATATATCAGCATCACTCTGGCGATGTCATTTACGGTCCGCAAGAATTATGTAAGCTATATTCAAGAGACTTTCAGAGAATTAAAAGAATTGACTTTGAAGATTAAGGCAAGGCTGGGCAAGAAGGGAAAAGAATATAAGGACGCCATGACACGGGCTCCCGCGGGGGAACACGCCGCAATCACGACACAATACAACGAGGAAAAAAGAGATTTTTTGTTCTGGAAATTCCTAGGAGAATTTGTCTTGTATTTCAATATCAGTGTTTTAGCCGTGAAGTTCTTGCTGTGGTATGTGGCGGCCCCTGTATTCTTTATTCGGCCCCAGGTGAAAGCCCAATTTCTTTTAATTCTGACGCTGTTTGCTTTTCCTGTTATGCCGGTGGTGCTTGACGCATGGTTACCCGTGTCAGCGTCCTGGGCTCAAGGGGGGGAGGGAGAAGACATCCCCCAGCAGATCCAAAATCTCGATGAACAGATGCGACAGCTCCACCGGGATTACAACCAACAGCAGAAAAATTTGAAGAAAGAATTCAAAGATCAATTGCGGGCCCTGGGGCGATCGCCCGCGGACCGCGTGAAACGCAAAAAAGTTATGCTGGAAGCCAACCAAAAGCTCACTGAGCTGGAGGAATCTTTTAAGCTTGAGCGGGATTCTCTGCGAGAAGCCAAGAGCCGTCTCCTCAACCCCGAATCCACAGCGGATCGAAAGTCGGCTCCCCAGATTCAAGCCGAAGAATCGACGCCCGGCCAGATGAGGCGGGAGTATGAGCGGATGAAGGCTCTTAGGGACAGGATCCGCAGACAGGATAGCTTGTTCCCCCAAGAAGAGCGGACTCCTCCCGTTCCCCCCACCCCTCCCCCGAAGGTGAAGCCCCAGGAGCCAGCCGCTAAAGAACAAAATAAACCCCAGCCCCAACAAAACATCCCGAAGCCCTCTCTTCGGGGTTCAAGGAGGATCTTTCAACGTTAAAGGAAAATATGCTTGCCATTTCAACTGCCTGGAACCACAAGCCCAATGTCCGCATGGAGACAATGCTCGATGAGATCAAAGGCCTGGGTTTGGACGCCATTGAGCTCGGTTATAAATTGACCGTCTCAGAGCTGGAAGAGCTGATCCCGTTATTGGAGAAAAAGAAGATGCGGGTCTCCAGTATCCACAACTTTTGCCCTGTTCCCAATGACGGCCCGTCTTCGCGGCACCCTTCGAACTATTATCTTTTATCCTCCCTTGAAGAAAACGAAAGGCGAAAGGCCGTGGAATGGACGCACAAGACCATTGACACAGCCTTACGGGTGGGCTCGCGTGTTGTGGTCATTCACGCGGGGACAATTGATTGGGATCACGACCCCGTTAGTATGATCAAGGCCTATAAAACGGGCCAGGCGGATTCCAAGGAATTCGCCAGAGCCCGTCAGGAGGTCTTGACCCAGCGGAAGAAAAATAAAGCCCTGTTTTGGGAGGCGGTGGTTAAGAGTCTGGATCAAGTTGTTTTGTACGGCCATCAAAAGAACGTTAAGATCGGTTTAGAGACGCGCTATTATCCTACGGAGATCCCCAACTTCGAAGAGATCGGAGAGCTTTTGGATCGATACAGCCCCGAGGATATGGGCTACTGGCACGATGTGGGCCATGGAGAGGTCAATGTCCGGTTGGGACTGGTTCCCTCGCACCGACATTATTTCGATTGTTATCAAAAGAGATTGATTGGAATGCATATCCATGGTGTCGTGGGGATCAAAGACCATCAGGCCCCTTTTACCGGAGATTTTGATTTGAAGGGGATTATGCCCTATTTGCAAGACGGCGTGATCCGGGTCATTGAATCGCATCCGGTGGCCGGCACAGAGGAAATAAAAGAGGCGGTGAGAAGATTACGAGGGCACTGAAAAAATAAAGAATTGGTTGACATAAAGCTTGACAGTAAACATAGTGTATGTATGAAGACTGCTGATATATCTCCTAAAGAATTAGAAGCCCTCAGCTTCGCCGAGAGGCGAGCCCTCCGCGAGATTCACAATTCCCTCATGCACAGAGGCAGAATTCCTTCCATTCGCGAGTTAATGACTTCCTTGGGGTATCGTTCTCCCCGGTCTGCCGCAGTCCTCTACGAAAGTTTGATTGAAAAAGGCGCCCTGCGCCGTAAACCAGACGGCAAATTGCAGCTTATCAACGGCGTTTCCGATGACACACTGCGAGCGCAGAAGGTAGATGTGCCTTTAGTGGGCAGCATTTCGTGCGGCCTTCCAGTCTTGGCGGAAGAAAATGTTGAGGCCATGATTCCGGTCTCTACCAAACTGGCCCAAAGTCCGCATAAATATTTTTTGTTGCGTGCTAAAGGCGATTCCATGGACCAGAAAGGAATTAACGATGGCGATTTGCTTTTAATCCGCCAGCAAACAGCAGCCCAAAACGGCGATATCGTGGTGGCGTTGATTGATGAGGAGGCGACGGTCAAGGAGTTTCATGCGGCGGGCGAGACCGTTGTGTTGAAGTCGCGATCGAGCAACAAGCAGCATCAGCCGATTGTTTTGACGAAGGATTTTCAGGTTTAGGGTGTGGTGGTAACGGCGATACCGAATATTTGAATCAATGAGCGTTAAAGAAAAAATTCAATGTGTAGCCTCCCTTTTTACATTTCCCTTCTACACATTGGGAAATCAAGAAAGGAGAGGTAAAAATGACAGAGGCAAGAGACTCTAAATTTGATATTGCGGATCATTTTAAGTATGATGAAGTTAACATGACAAAGAAGAATGCGAAAATATTTTTCGAAATAGAAGGTTTACGAATTATAAATGACGAGTTTATCTCTACAAATGAAATCCCTCCCGCTAGTGTAGATTTGATTGTGACCTCACCTCCCTACAATGTCGACATCCAGTATAATTCCCATGATGATCAGATTTCCTATGAGGAGTATTTGGAATTTTCAAGACAGTGGATCGCCAAGTGTTACAAGCTTGCCAAAGACACTGGTCGATTCTGCCTCAACATCCCCCTGGATAAAAACAAAAATGGCCAGCAAAGCGTTGGAGCTGATCTGACAACAATTGCTAAGAAGATTGGTTGGAAGTATCATTCAACGATTATTTGGAATGAGGGAAACATATCTCGAAGAACAGCATGGGGATCTTGGATGAGTGCATCTGCGCCGTATGTTATTGCTCCTGTGGAGCTCATTGTAGTCCTCTACAAAAAGGAGTGGAAGAAAATCAACGGCAGTAGAGAGAATGACATTTCTAGAGAAGAGTTTATGGAATGGACAAATGGCGTTTGGACATTTAATGGTGAAAGTAAAAAGCGAGTAGGACATCCAGCACCCTTCCCTCGAGAACTCCCTAGAAGATGTATAAAATTATTTAGCTATGTTGGGGATACCGTTCTAGATCCATTTTTAGGTAGTGGGACGACAGTGATTGAGGCATGCTTAAATCATAGGTATGGAATAGGTGTTGATATCGACCGAAAATATTGTGCTTTGGCTAAGCAAAGGCTGGAGACGGAAATTGCCCAGCTCCTAGTAAAAGTGTAACTAAAGGATTTTATCGATGACTATTTCACAGTTGATTATGGAGTATTTTGAGAAACACCCTAAACAAGAACTCAAACACGGCCCCGTTGTCGATGCGGTTACCCAAAAATGGTTAAAAACGCATAACGACCCCCCTAGAGATCCTTGGCGGGCGATTAGAAAACTTCATGGGATTGGCGTATTAATAAAAGTTAAAGAGGGAATTTATAAATACGATCCCGATTTTGTACAAAAACGAGAACTAGAGGATTTCTCCCCTGAGCAAAAGGCAGCCATCCTTAAACGTGATGGATATAAGTGTGTTGTGTGTGGCGCTGGCAGGGAGAGCGGTTTAGAGTTGCACGTTGATCATGTGAAAGCAAAGTATAAGGGAGGCACTGCTACTATTGAAAACGGTCAGACTATGTGCTCGATGCATAATTTTCGTAAGAAAATTTACAACCAAACGGAAAGCGGCAAGAAGATGTTTATTCGCTTTTATGAGTTGGCTAAGGCAAAAAATGATCAGACAATGGCAAATTTTTGTAGAGATGTGCTTAAGACTTTTGATAAGCATAACATTAACGGGCATATCCTATGGAAGGAGTGAAAAAAGGCTATTATAATTTTGATATTCCCTACAAATAAATAAGGAATTAATTTGAGATGAAAAAGATTAATATTCCGGAAATTGTTATCAAGCTTAAAAAAGGACAAATCCAAAATGTCCAAATGCCTAAAAATGAAAAAATCCGTCTAAGGGTTATGGATTTTGATATCAACGATGAGAATCATCCATTGGTGAAATTTGATTCTAGAGGCAGACCATATGAGGAAACCACCTGGTAAGAGGAATTATGCCAAAAGACTACCCGTCTAAAAATTCTAAAGCCTTAACCAAGGCCGACACCTACAAAACTCTGGTCAGCAAAGTCTCGCAGGAGCTCTTGGAGTTCGAGTTTCTGGTCAAGCGAAGGACGGCGGAGGCCTATTGGCGGGTTGGGAAATTCATCCACGAACACCTTCTGGCGCACAAAGAAAGGGCGGAATACGGCGCGACGCTTTACGAACGATTGGCCAAAGACGTTGGCCG
>CAZUJQ010000051.1:0-15928 GCA_964620805.1 uncultured Planctomycetales bacterium
GCACGCACGGTTTGAAGCAGGGGACGATGGGGTAATCCCATCTCCTACTCTACTGTTGTTTTGAGTCATTTCCTATGCGTATCGCTATCAATTGTCGTTCTTTTCTCAATAAGAGCTACACGGGAATTGGCCGATACACCTATGAGCTCGTTAAAAGTTTAAGTCACATTGACCACGCCAATGAGTATCTCCTTTACGCGCCGAAAGGTTTCTTTCATTTTCCCAAAAGAATTTCTTTTTTACGGAGTCCTAATTTCTCCTTCAAAGTGGATTGTCTGAAGCGGGGTCCGGAGAAAATGCTGAGGGAGGCCCATGTGTACCACGCCCCCAGCCCGGAACATCTCAAGCCGTTCGCCGATTCCACAAAGATTGTTGTCACCGTTCATGACCTGATTTTCAAGACCTATCCAGAAGGGCATACCCACGAAACCATCCGCACGGCCGAGGAACAATTTAAGCGTATTGTTCAAATGGCTGACAAAATCATCTGTTGTTCTGAAAGCACTCTTCGTGATCTTAAGCGGTATTTCTCTATCAAAGACGGCCAAGCCGTTGTGATCTACCCTGGAGTCAATCGGGATGAGTTTTATCTCCTTAAGGAAGAAGAACGACAACTGGCCCAGCGGTTTCTTGCCGCTCGCGGAGTTAAGTCGCCTTTTATCCTTTTTGTCGGTACCATCGAACCGCGCAAGAACCTGACGAATCTTCTGCGGGCTTTCGAGCTTTTAAAATCCAGAAATGATTTTTCCGGCAAATTGGTCCTGGCAGGGATGAAAGGTTGGCTTGCCGAGGAGGCCTTGGCTTCGCTGAAAGAGAAACATCTCCAAAATGAGATTCAATGGCTCGGGTTTGTTTCAAATAAGATTTTACGGTATCTTTACAACACGGCGGAAGTCTTTGTTTTTCCTTCCTTTTATGAAGGATTCGGCTTTCCGATTGTGGAGGCCATGAGTTGCGGGGCCGCGGTTGTGGCCTCTGGGGTTTCTTCCTGTGCCGAGATTGCGAGAGATGCAGCCTTCCAAGTCGATCCTTATCGTCCAGAGGATATCGCTGAGGCGATAAAGCGGATTCTTTGCGATTCCTCCCTCAAAAAAGAATTACAAATCAAAGGGCTCAAACGAGCGCAGCATTTTTCTTTTCGTAAGACGGCTCAGCAGACTTTGGCGGTTTATGGGGAAGTCTGCGGGAAAAGAGCATAGGGCTTAGGGTTAATGTTGCCCATGTTTCCAATGTTGCCGGCAACCTCGGAAACTTTGGAAACATCGGAAACGGGTGTTTTAATCTCAATAAGGACTGGATAAGGATGCCTATGCAGATCAGCGGCTTTACCATTGTCCGTAATGCGGTCAAGTACGGTTATCCTATTTTGGAATCCATTCAATCGATCCTGCCGATTTGCGATGAATTCATCGTGAATATTGGTGACTGTCAGGATGAAACCCTTGCGCTGATCCAATCGATCAGAAATCCTAAACTTAAGATCATTCATAATCGCTGGGATATGTCCATGGGGAAAGAAGTCTTATCGTATCAGACCAATGCGGCCTTAAGGGAGTGCCATGGGGACTGGGCCTTTTACCTTCAGTCGGATGAGGTGATTCATGAAAGCGATTTGACTCAGCTGGTTGATTGTATGAAAAGGCTTCTGCAGGAGAACACAGATGCCCTGCGGCTTAAGTGGTTTCATTTTTACGGGAGCTATTACCGCTACCGGGTGGACTCCGGTTGGTTCCAGAAACAGGACAGGATCATCAGGAATAACGGTCAAATCGAGTCGTTTGGCGATGCCTGGGCTTTTCGAAGAAAGGACGGCCGGCCCCTGAAAACAAAAAATACGGGTTGTTTTCTATACCATTACGGCTGGGTGCATTCTCCTCAGATGATGGCCCAGCGGCGATTAAATGCTGAGCGTATTGGCTTCGTAACGCTGACCGACTACCAGGGCCAGGGCGAATATTCTTATGGGGACCTGAATCGGTTTCCAGTGTATTTTGGAACCCATCCTAAAGTCATGGAGAAGGCGGTTGGGGCCCACGCCTTAAGCCAGTCCGACTGGAAGGCCGTCCAGCGCCGGTACTGGTGGCATCCGGCAAGGATTTTTAGAATCCGGTATAAGACCTGGAAGAGAGTTAGAAGGAACATGGGTGAATAGGCATTGGACATTCTAAAAGTCCGGATTTAATATTGATAGGACATATGGTATACTTTAACTATCTTATAAACGGTAATTATGTCCTATGGCAGAGGTTTATCGGATGGCAAAAATTTTGTTCAGTGATCAGGAGAAATTGCAGCAGATTCTCAAGGCAACGGGGGTCAGCCGCTCAGAACTGGCGCGGCGCTTGGAGGTGAGCTATAAAACAATCTATCGCTGGTTGGATCAGGGTGTCAGACCCCATCTGGCACAGTCCCGGGACATTGACCAGTTATTTAAAGAATACGTTGATTTGAGGGAAGTGGTTTCGGATTATAAAAAGAAGGTGAAAGACCCTTTAAGCCTTTTAAAATCCCATCCCCCGCTTAAAGAGAAATTCTTCTTAGAGATGACCTACCATTCAAATGCCATTGAAGGCAGTCGCATGACCCTCAAGGAAACAGAAATGGCCATGGCTGGCCAGAAGGTCAAAGGCAAGGAATTATTTGAGGTCCTGGAGGCGGTTAATCACAAGAATGCTTTAGAGTTTATCTTAGAAGGCCTCAAACCAAATTTTAAGATCGACGAATTTTATATCCTCAAACTTCATGAGATCGTTATGTACAATTTCAGCAATAAATTACCCGGCAAATATAGAACAGGATCCGTCAACCTGACAAATACAGCGAAACCTTTGCCTTCCTTTCAAGAGGTGCCTTTGAGGATGGGAAGATTCCTTAAAGGGATTAACCGTTATGGGAATGACCCTATCGGTAAGATTGCCTTGGATCATTATGAGTTTGAGGCGATTCACCCATTCTTTGACGGCAACGGCCGGGTCGGCAGACTCTTTATGATCACTCAGCTTTTGAGTCGTGGCTATGCCCCAGCGATCATCACCATCGAGGATCGGTATAAATATTACATGGCCTTGGGCAAGGCCGATTTTGGCGATTCCCGGAACATTATCCAGATGGTCTCTGAGAGTATACTTCGCGGGTATGAGATGATTCTCTACAGGCCTTAGGAGAGGTGGAATGTCCAATACGATTGCCCTGCTGACCGACTTCGGCTGGGAAGATAATTACGTGGGGATCATGAAAGGTGTGATCCTTAAGATCAACCCACGGGCTCAAGTTGTTGATTTGTGCCATGCCATCTGTCCTCAGGATATTTTGCAAGGGGCCTTGGCTCTCAAAAGTGCCTATCGTTTTTTTCCTTCAAAGACCATATTTTTGGCGGTGGTGGATCCGGGGGTGGGATCCCGGCGCAAGGCCCTCATTGTCAAAACCAGAGATCATTTTTTTGTAGGTCCGGACAATGGGTTGTTATCGCCTGTTCTGGAAGAGGAGCGTGGCGCGGAAATCCGCGCCATCACGAATGACCGATATTTCCTGAAGCCGCTCTCCCAGACTTTCCACGGCAGGGATATTTTTGCTCCGGTTGCGGCATGGCTTTCGCGGGGGACGGCCCCTTCCCGTTTCGGCCCTCAACAAAGAACATTTGTGCACTGCCACTGGCCTCAGCCGGGTGTTGATCGCAAAAAGGGACGTATCGGTATCCGGGGAGAGATCATCGCTATCGACCATTTCGGCAATCTGATCACCAATATTGAGCCAAAGCACCTCAATACCCTCAGAGGAGGCGGCTTCCGGATCAAAATTAAAAACAAGGTGATTAACCGCCTGGCGCGCTCTTACGCCGAGACCCCAAAAGGAGATTTCCTGGCGATTGTGGGCAGCAAAGGCTATTTGGAGATTGCCATTAATCAAGGATCGGCAGGGAAGATTTTAAAGGTGGTCAAGGGAGATTCTATTGAAGTGGAAAAATTCCCCTTGACCCTGAAGAGGTGATATGTTATCGATACACACCCAAAAGAGACTCGGAGGATGCTATGATTAAAAAAATTATCAAAGCCGATAAAGCCCCGCAGCCGATCGGGCCTTATCATCAAGCCGTTGCCACGGATCATTTGGTTTTCACCGCTGGACAGATTGCCATTGACCCGGCTACGAATCAAATCTGTACCGGCGGCATTGCCGAACAAACGCGGATGGTCTTGACCAACCTCAAAGTTGTCTTGGAGGCCGCGGGCTCCTCGTTAGACAAGGTTCTTAAGGTGACGATCTTTCTGAAAGATATGGATGACTTTCCCATCATGAATACCGTTTACGGGGAGTTTTTTAAATCCGACACCGCGCCCGCCCGTGCCACGGTTGAAGTTTCGCGGCTGCCGAAAGATGCGTTGGTGGAGATTGAGGCCGTGGCGGGGGTTTAAGGCGAAAGTCGAGTTAATAAGCTTTAGGTTGCCAACGTTTCCCATGTTGCCAAAGTTGCCAAGGTTACTTTAAACAAGGTCAGTTGAGGTTACAGAAGGTTTCGGTAACCGCGGGTAACTTCGTGCAACATCCAAAAGGCAACCTCAGTAACCTTAGAAACCTTGGTAACATGAGTAACCTTCTACAGTGATTACTATGTCTCAAGCGAATGAATTAAGGAATAACCTCTACGCCGTCATCCTGGCCGGCGGCTCGGGGACGCGCTTCTGGCCCTTGAGCCGCAGGCATCTTCCTAAGCAGTTTTTAAAGATCATCGGCAAAAGAAGCCTTTTTCAAGAGACCCTGCGGCGGATTAAGCCGATCGTGGAAAGCTCCCGCATCTTCATCGTCACCAATGCCGATTACCGCCGTCAAATCCGTGAGCAACTGCGCGGCCTTGCGCTGCCGCAGAAAAATATCCTTTTGGAGCCCGAAGGGAAAAATACCGCTCCCGCCATTGGCTGGGCTGCCAGTATGATCCACCGCCGCAATCCCCAAACCGTGATGGTGATTCTTCCATCCGATCACTTCATTAGCCACCCGAATGTGTTTTTGCAGAATTTGCGTCAGGCGATTCCGCTGGCCGAGGCTGGGTACCTGGTGACGTTGGGGATCGTGCCGACGCGGCCGGAGACTGGCTACGGATATCTGGAAACTAGTCCCCTGAAAGAATACGGCAAGAATGTCCTGAAGGTCGAAAAATTTACGGAAAAGCCTTCGTTAAAGTTGGCCCAGAAGTTTCTCAAACAAAAAAGATATTTATGGAATAGCGGCATGTTCCTTTGGAAGACGGAAGTCATTTTGAACGCGTTTGCCCAATACCTGCCGGAGATGTATCGTCATTTAAAAAAGGCAGATGGCCGTACCATTAAGAGGATCTGGCCTCTTTTCCCCTCGATCTCCGTGGACTACGGAATTTTGGAAAAATCCAATCGAGTCGTGGCGATTGCGGCCTCCCAGATCGGCTGGTCGGATTTGGGAAGCTGGCAGGCCCTGTGGGAAAAGCTTCTCCAGGATCGGCAGGGAAACATCGGTCAAGGTGATCACATCTCGATAAACTGCCAGAATACCATGGTCCTCGCCAAAGACCGGCTGGTCGTGACGATTGGCTTAAAAGATTTGACGGTCGTGGAGACGCCGGATGCGGTTTTGGTTTGCAGAACCAGCGAGTCGCAGAAGGTCAAAGAGGTCGTAGCCCGTTTGGAGAATCTTAAACGAAGAGAAATTGAATAATAGGGTCAAGGGGCAAGGGGTCAAGGAAGGTTGGGTCTTAAGAGGTTGCCCTTGCCCCCTGACCCTTCCCCCTGCCCCTTGTCCCTTGACCCTAGAGCCATGTCCCACAAGATCCTGATTATAAATCCCTTCGGCATTGGGGATGTCCTTTTTACCACTCCCTTAATTAGCAACATCAAATTCCATTGGCCCCAAAGCTTTATCGGCTATCTGGCCAATCGGAGGACCTCCGAGTTCTTGGTTCGCTATCCCAAAGTGGATAAGGTGTTTGTCTATGAACGTGACGAATATCACCATCTTTACAAAAGGTCGAAGCCGGCTTTTTTTAAGCAATTTTCAGAGATCCTTGCCGATATCAAAAAAGAACGGTTTGATGCGGTTTTGGATCTTTCTTTAAATGGGAACGCCAGTTTCCTCATGTGGCTTGTGGGAATAAAGACAAGAATCGGTTTCAACTACAAAAATCGTAGTCCCTTCTTAACCACCAAGATCCCCTTGAATGGTTACGAAGGCCGGCACGTTGTCGAGTATTATCTGAGTGTGTTGAAAGAATGGGGATTGTCCCCCACGATCAATCAACTTGAGTTCCCTCTTAGAGCCGAAGACCACCAATGGGTTGACCAGATGTTTCTTAAAGAAGGGATTTCCTCGCGGGATCTGGTGGTGGGGGTGGTGCCCGGGGGAGGAGCCAGCTGGGGGAAGGACGCGGTTTATAAACAATGGCCGGCTGAAAAATACGCAAAATTAGTCGACAAAATAATTGAAAAATTGTCGACAAAGATTATACTGATGGGAGATCAAAAGGACAGGGAGCTTTGTCGTCGCATCCAGGGGCTCCTTAAAGCTCCTTGTCTTGATTTAACTGGCAAAACGAGCCTTCATCAGTTTGCGGCCCTCTTGAAAAGATGTGTCGCCAATGTCGTTAATGATGGCGGCCCCTTGCATGTGGCGGTCGCTGCTGGTTGTAAAACCGTCTCGATTTTTGGGCCAGTGGACGAAAGGGTGTATGGCCCTTATCCCCCGGACCCCCAAAATCATGCCGTGGTTAAGAAAAATTTGGTTTGCCGTCCTTGTTACCGGCGCTTTCGCCGGGCCCAGTGCAACCATATCAGTTGCCTGAATTCTATCGAAGTGGAGGACGTGCTAAGAAAGGTAGAAGAGCTTTTATGAGAGTGCCATTCATTGATTTTAAGGGCGAGTACGAGGCCATCAGAGACGAGATTGATTTGGGTTTCCGAAGGGTCTTTGAACGCGGGGATTTCATTTTAGGCAAGGAGGAACGACAGTTTGAGACCGATTTTGCCAGGTATTGCGGGGTACGGTATGCGGTGGGCGTCAATTCCGGAACCGATGCCCTGTATCTGGCCTTGGCGAGTCTGGACATCGGCCCGGGAGATGAGGTGATTTTACCCGCCTTTACCTTTATTGCAACGGCCCTCTGCGTTTCGTATACTGGGGCTAAGGTTGTCTTTGCAGATATAGAGGAAGAGACCTGCAATCTGGATCCCCGGAAAGTCGAGAAGCTCATCACAGAAAAGACCAAGGCGATCATTCCCGTTCACATCTACGGCCAGGCTGCGGATTTGGATGAGATCTTAAAATTGGCCAGGGCCCATGACATCAAGGTGATTGAGGATGCGGCCCAGGCGCATGGGGCGCGGTACAAAAATCAAAAGATCGGTTCATTGGGGGACATGGGGTGTTTTAGTTTTTATCCGACCAAAGGCCTGGGCGCCTTCGGCGATGCCGGCATGGTTGTGACCAATAATCAAGGATTCTACGATAAGCTTCTGATGCTGCGGGATTATGGACGCGCGGGACGATACCACCACAAGATCAAAGGGTTCAATTCGCGGCTGGATACCCTCCAGGCGGTTGTTCTTCTGGCAAAACTCAAACACCTTGATGATTGGAATAAGATGCGTCAGAAGCACGCTGCATATTATTGTGAGCTTCTGGGGAAAAGCAACGGCATCCAGACCCCCACCCTCCGGATAGATCGTTCGCATGTCTTTCAGACGTTTGCCGTCCGCATCCGGGACCGCGATCGTGTCTGTGAGGCCATGCAGAAGAAAGGGATTGAGGTTTTAATCCATTACCCGATTCCTCTGCATCTTCAGGAGGCATATTATGAATTGGGGCATAAACGCGGGGATTTCCCCGTCTCCGAGCGGGTGGCGGATGAGGTTTTGTCATTGCCCATGTTTCCTCATATATCCAAGAAACAGATTGAGAGTGTGTGTGAGGCGTTAAGAGAGCTGGTTGGGAAGACATGAAATCTAGGATTCTTCAGCAAGACCACCATGATCTCATCAAACTCAATCAATCTCTTTCTCCGGAAGAGAGGCTAGTGGCCTTTTACTATCATTCCCAGCTTTTAAGTCAATTGTCTTTGATTCGAAAAGTCGAAAGAAAACAAGATATTGATTTCTCAACACAGAATCCATCATGATGAGAAGCATGAGAACAACGGCTCCCGGGCAGTCCGCCTTACTTCTTCTTGATGTCATTGATATCCTCAATGAGCGGCACATCCCCTACGCCATTATTGGCGCTTTTGCGGCGTCATTTTATGGTATGGTTCGCGCCAGCCTGGATGCTGACGCGGTGATTTCAATGCCTACTTCCCAAGATGCTGTTAATCTCTGTAGAGATCTGCGTGTCGAGGGTTTGATCGTCGAATATCGAAGGGGCGATCAGGATGATCCGATTGCTGCGGTCTTTAACATTCAAGACCATTTTCATAATCGAGTGGATCTTTTGATCGGAATCCGCGGGATGACTCAAGAAGTGTTTCATCGTGTCCAGGAAGCACAATTCATGGGATCTTCCATCAAGATCGCCAGTCAGGAAGATTTTATAGCGTTAAAGATCTTTGCCGGCAGCCCTAAAGATATTCAGGATGTGATTGGGGTGCTGAATGTATCGGGCAAGAAGGTGGATTTAAATTTTCTTAAGAAGTTAACTGCCCAGTACGGGGCTGAGGGCGTTCAAAGATTGGAGGCACTCTTAAAAGAGCATCCTTTAGCGGGATGAGTTTTATGCGTGGTTACCATGCCCAAAATTCCTTTATCGGTTGTCGTGATCACCAAAAATGAAGAAAAGAATATCGGCGAATGTCTTCAGAGCGTGCAAGGATGGGCCGATGAGATTGTGGTTGTGGATGACGAGAGCCAGGATAAGACGCTCGCCATCGCGAAGGGCTTCACGGATAAAATCTTTCAGCGCAGGATGGATAACGAAGGCCGGCACAGGAACTGGGCCTATGCCCAGGCCAAAAACGAATGGGTCTTGAGCCTTGACGCCGACGAGAAGGCCACCGAGGAATTGAAGGCGGAAATTGCCGAGGCCCTAAAAAACTCAAACTCCCCCTTTCACGCTTTTTCTATTCCCTTGCGAAATTACATCGGCAATACTTGGGTCCGTTATGGCGGCTGGTACCCGGCAGGCAAGCTCCGGCTTTTTATGAAAAGCCGGTTCCGCTATGAGGAGGCGGAGGTCCATCCCCGGGTCTTTCTCGATGGGAAAACAGGCCATTTGACCAAAGACATCATCCACAAAGGCTATCCAGATTTCGAACATTTTTTAGCCAGCCTGAATCGTCAGACCACACTGGAGGCAAGAAAATGGATCGCCACCAACCGCAGGATGTCTCTGGGAAAGGCCGTCTGGCGCACGATCGATCGTTTTCCCCGTTCGTACATCGGCAAAAAAGGGTATAAGGATGGGCTTATTGGATTTATGGTGGCGTTTTTTGCCTCGCTTTATCAGATCATGAGTTATGCGAAATACTGGGAGATGGTTTCTAAAAAAAATAAGAATGATAAACGTTAAGAGGAAGAAAAATAATTCACTAAAAGTTGTCTTTTTAGACCGTGATGGCGTCATCAATGAATTTCCCGGTGACGGGAATTATGTCACCAAAGTCCAGGATTTTCGATTTCTTCCCGGAGCCTTGGAGGCTGTCAGGCGTCTGACAGAACAGGGCTACATCATTTTTGTCATTTCGAATCAGGCGGGTGTGACCAAGGGAATTTTTTCTAAAGACAAATTGGACCGGATCACGCGCTATATGCTTAAAATCGTGACCCGGAATAAAGGCAAAATCCAGAAGGTCTTCTATTGTATTCATCGCTCCGATGACGGGTGTGACTGCCGCAAACCCGAGATCGGATTGATCAAAAAAGCCCTTCAGTCCATTCATAAAAATTTACGTTATGCCCAAGAGAGTTTTTTTGTGGGGGATACGGACTCAGATATCCTGGCCGGGCATCATGCGGGCTGCAAAACCATTTTTGTTTTGTCGGGACGGGAGACACGTCAGAGCCTGCGCCATTGGCACAGACAACCGGATTTTATTGCCCAGGATCTTCTCGAAGCCTCCCAAATCATCACCCGCCTTCAAAAGGCAAGCCCTTAAGACCTCCCGTATGAAAATCCTCATCATTCACGCCTCCGCTGGCGCCGGGCACACCAAAGCCGCAGAAGCTCTCTTTAACGGTTTAAAAGGGAGCTCAAGGGCGGACAGGGAAGTCACGCTGGTTGATGCCTTGGATTATACCCTGCCTTTATTCAAGAAAATTTATCAAAGAAGCTATTCCTTCATGGTGACGAGATGTCCTTGGCTGTGGGGCTTCTTTTTTGGTCTGGCGGATCGGAAAATTCTACGATATCCGGTCAAAATCATCCGGCGGCTTTTGAATGGCCTGAATACAAGCCGCCTGGTGCGTTTTTTAAAAGAGGAGAATTTCGATTACGTGATTTCGACTCATTTTCTTTCCAATGAGGTGATCTCTTATCTCAAACGAAAACGGGCTATCTCATCTAAAATCATTTGCGTGATCACCGATTTTGATGTGCATAGCATCTGGATCCAAGACTCGATAGACTGTTATGCGGTGGCCTGCGAGCTGACCCAAAAGAGGCTTCTTCAACTGGGCGTGCCCGAGAGCAAGGGGGTTGTCACCGGAATCCCGATCGATGAGAAATTTCTTATCAAACGGGATAAAAGGGTTTTGAGAAGAGAGTTGGGATTGAAAGAAGATGTTTTTACCACCCTGGTGGTCACGGGGTCCTTTGGGATGGGCCCGATGGAGGACATTGCTTGTGCTTTGAGAGATTTTCAGGTCATTGTGGTCTGCGGGCGCAATAAAAAATTATTTGAAAGGCTTCAAAGAAAAAAAAGCGGTTTTCTACATGTCTACGGATTGGTCCCCAACATGGATGAGCTCATGGCCTGCTCGGATGTGATGATCACCAAGCCCGGAGGCTTATCCATTACCGAGGCGCTGGTCAGCGGCTTGCCCTTGATTTTCTTTAACGCCATTCCCGGACAGGAAACAGGCAATATTCAGATTTTGAAAGAATACGGGATTGGCCTTAAGTGTTGCACGATTGACGGGATGGTTGAGGCCTTAAGGCAATGGGGGGCATCTCCGGATGTGTTTAAAACCCTCCAGCAGAGCACCCAGCGGCTGGCTAAACCCCATGCGTTTGACGATATTATCGCTTTAATCTCATGAAAGAAAAGATTGCCCAGGTGGTGGTGGGGCTCCCGGTGGAAGGCCCTTTTGACTACACGATTGGTAAAGCCCTCCGTCCCCCAGTGATGTTGGGCACGAGGGTGTGGGTCTCCTTTGGGATCCGAAAGCGGATTGGCTTTGTCGTGGGGGTACGCGACAAGAGTCTCTTCAAGCAGCTTAAGCCCATCCTCTCCGTTATCGATCAAGGGCCTGTCCTGGATGAGAAATTTTTAAAGCTCACGCGGATGTTCTCTCGATATTACGGATGCTCTTGGGGCGAGGCGATCGAAGCGGCGCTCCCGCAGCTTTTAAGGAGGGGGCGAAAGATAGATATTGAAAAAGCTATTTTTAACGCGGATTCTCGCAAATCCAATGCAGATGGTCGCGGATTTTCTCCTCAAGAATATCCGGGTGAATCCGCGTTGGATTCGCGCAAATCTGCGTTTAAAGAAATCATTTTAGATCAACCCCTCATCACGCTCCTTCACGTTCACGGCGGCTTCGATCCCTGGCCGTTGATTGCCGAAAGAATCGAGGAGGCCTTTTTTCAGCATCAGGGCATCATCTTTCTTGTGCCAGAGGCCTCTTTCATTGAGCCTGTGAGCGCCCAGTTAAAGAAAAATCTTTCGTTTTCCTGGATAGTTTGGGATCCTAAAATGCCCAAACAACAATTGCAACAGTGGCTCGTCCTTAAACAAGGAGAGACCCGCATGGTGATCGGCACCCGTTCCGCGGTCTTTGCGCCGTTGCCCAATTTAGGGCTCCTCATTCTTTACCAGGAAGAGAATCGCTCGTATAAACAAGAGCAATCGCCCTGTTATCACGCCCGTCAGATTGCCGGGATGCGTGCCGTCCTTGAGGGCGCAGGCCTTCTTCTGGTGAGCTCTTCCCCCAGTGCGGAGGTCTGGCGGCTAGGTTCCCAGAAAAAGATTCACGTCTATGCGCAGCCTCCCTTGCCGGGTGAAAAAGACCCTGCTCCTTTGGATGTCATTGATTTGTCAAACTACCGGCCCCGGAAGACACCCATTTCCTTTCCTTTAAGAAATCGCATCGAAGAGACATTAAACGAAGGCGGCAAAATCGTTTTAATGATGAACCGCCGGGGCTTTAGCCGCCTGACGCGCTGCGGTCAGTGCGGGTACACATTTCAGTGCCCCCGCTGCGCGGTGAATCTAAGATACTCTTACGCCCGAAAAAAATTGGTTTGCCAACGGTGCAATTTTTCCATGGGCTTTCCCTCGGTTTGTCCTCAATGTCAGAATGCTCATCTTAAGTCCTGGGGAATCGGGATTGAGAAGCTGGAAAGCGAGCTGGCCAGGATTTTCCCGCAGGCTAAAATCGTCCGCTATGAGAAGGAATCACACAAGCTTCCGCCAGGGTTTGACATCCTTGTTTCCACCCAGGCGGTTTTAAGGTTAAGATATGTCTTGAAGGTCGATCTTATTGGATGGATTCAAGTGGATTCTGAGTTGAACCATCCGGATTTCCGGGCCGCGGAGAGACTTTTTTCAACGCTGATCAACTTAAGGCAATGGGCCCAAAGAAGGGTGGTGGTACAAACCTGCCTTTCGGATCATTACTGTTTTAAGGCCGCCAGCCGTATGGATTCCCCGTTTTTTTATCGGCAGGAATTGAAGCTGCGTCAGGAACTCGGGCTGCCGCCTTTTCAGCATCTCGTGGCAGTGGGCGTGCGGGCGCCTAAAGAAGACACGGCGTTAGAGCAGGCCTATGCTTTGTACAGCCGGCTCAAGGAATTAAAGGAAAATCGTACCATCGAGATCGTGGAGCCCCATCCGGATGTGGTGCCCAAGCTGCGGGATAAGTACCGTTTCACGATCCTTTTTAAAGGGAAATCTATCCCGCCGATCCTTCGTTGCATCAAAAACGCTCTAAAAGGATTCAAAAGGAAAAAAGACGTCACCATAACCGTGAATGTGGATCCGTGATCGACAGGAGACGAGATTATGGTAAAATGGTTTGTTCGATTTTCCGTCGTATTGATCGGATTGTTTTTATGGCGTCAGGAGGTGTATATGGCATCCGCCGATTCGTTGAAACCCGCCCAAAAGATCAAGGTCTTCAATGCCGGGCAGGGAGTGTATGAGGAAGTCGAAAAAGTCATTAAGACCGAGCGCGAATGGCGGCAGATTCTATCGCCGGAGGCCTTTCGAATCACCCGGCAAAAAGGCACTGAGCGCGCCTTCACGGGAGCGTATTGGAACACGAAGGGAAAAGGAATCTATGAGTGCATCGCCTGCGGTAACGATCTTTTCTTCTCGGAAACGAAATTTGAATCCGGGACTGGCTGGCCGAGCTTCTGGCAAGCGGTGGCACCGGAAAACGTAAGCTCTAAAGAGGACCGCAGCTTTTTTACGATCCGCACCGAGGTCCTCTGCCGACGCTGCGGCGCTCACCTCGGGCATGTCTTTGATGACGGCCCGCCACCCACGGGCCAGCGGTTTTGCATCAATTCCGAGGCCTTGAAGTTTGTGCCGAAAGACCGAAATTAAATTTGTTGAAAATCGAAAGGACGCCCCATGACCAAACCCTCCTCAGAAAGACGACGACATCCCCGGTATGAAACTGAGCTCGAGGTTCGCTACTACTTTATTTACGAGGTCAAGACCTTAGTGCAGTTTCAAATCAAAGACCAACAAAGCGGCCAGGTTTTATCGAGGAAGTATTCGGGCCTCAGCAAAAATGTGAGCGCCGAGGGCCTGTGCTTTACCAGCGGCAAACAACTTGAGAAAGGGAATCTCCTTCATTTGGAGGTGTACGTGCCAGGATCCAAGGAGCCGGTTCACATGGAAGGGGAAGTTGCCTGGTCCAAGGCCACCTCCCTCGAAGAGCAGGAAGAAAATAAGTCGGTCACGGGTGTTAAAATTTTAACGGTCCAGAGAAAACCGGTCCGCGATTCGATCTTCTTCGATGAAACCCATCAGCTCTACTGGAGCGGCGTTCTGGAGTCTGTTTTCGGGGGTTTTAGGGAGGTTGCGCCACAGTTTCGGAGTGTGTAGGATAGAATAAGGGTGTATCGGGATCAGAAGTAGGTATTACCTACTTGACACAATATGGGCAATATGTTAAATTTAAAGCGGAACTAAAGCGATAAAAGGAGGAATAATAAGATGTTAATTGCATTAGACTCACGCAAAAGGGTTCCTTTGGGGCGGTTGCTTAAAGGGATTTCAACGAATCTTTTCAATGCTGAGTTCGTAGAGGGCAAGATTGTCCTGGAACCCATGAAGGCTATTCCCGAACGTGAAGCATGGCTTTACGAAAATTCTGAGGCACTGGCCAGTGTTAAGCGGGGATTAAAGGATGCCGCGCAAGGAAGAGTGACTGACTTCGATCCTGACAAGGGATAGAAATGTTTCGGATTTTTCTAACACAAGAAGCCAGAGATCAATATGATGGTCTAAAAACAGATCAAGGACTTCAGAAAAGACATAAAGCTGTCCAAAAGACACTCCAGTTTCTGAGACATAACCCACGGCATCCCAGTTTACAGACCCACAAGTTTACCAGTTTAGAAGGACCCAAGGGCGAGGAAGTTTGGGAATCTTACGCAGAACAAAATACCCCTGCTGCCTATCGTGTATTCTGGTATTACGGCCCTGAAAAGAGTCAAATCACGGTGATAGCTATTACGCCTCATCCATAAAAGAATGAAGTGCCAGGTGGACTAGTCATGAAAATCGTCTTCTTCGGCAGCGATGATTTTGCTTTGGTAATTTTAGAAGCCCTCTCAAAATTTCCTCATGAAGTCATTGCCTGCGTTACCCAACCGGACAAACCTAAAGGCCGCGGCCTGAAAATCAACGTCTCGGTGATTAAAGAGTGTGCCCTCAAGAACCAGATCCCTCTCCTTCAACCTTCGCGTCTCAAAGCCCCTCAACTTATCAAGCAGCTTAAAGATTACCGCAGTGACCTTTTTGTGGTCGTGGCCTACGGCCGGATCCTGCCACCCGAGCTTCTGGTCCTTCCTTATCTTTGCGCGATGAACGTCCATGCCTCACTTTTGCCGCGTTACCGCGGCGCCGCTCCAATCAACTGGGCCATCATCAATGGAGAAAAGGAAACCGGCATCTCCATCATCAAGATGAACGCCGAGATGGATGCGGGAGATATCTTTGCCCAGGCCAAAATTCCTATTGATCCGCAGGATACCGCGATCACGTTGCGCTCGAAACTGGCGGTTTTGGGCGCCGATTTTCTTTTGAAGACGATCGATTCCCTGGAGAAAAACGCTTACACCTTGGCCGGACAAGATCACTGCAAGGCGACTACTATTCCCAAGTTGACGAAGAACATGGGCCTGATTTCCTGGGACAAGCCCGCCATTTCCATTCATAACCTCGTGCGGGGGCTGGTTCCCTGGCCAACGGCGTACACCTATTATCAAGGGAGAATGCTCAAAATCCTGGAGACCGAGGTTGTCGATATTAAGGAAAGCGGCAGAGACAGTGCCGGAAAGGTCGTCGACTTGAGTAAAGACGGTTTTGTGGTGGCAACTGGTGATCCCGGCCAAGGGCTTTTGGTTAAAAAGGTGCATCTGGAATCGGCCAATCCCATGCCCGCTGCTCAATTCCTGGCCGGGCGTCGCTTGAGCGTAGGGTTAAAACTGGGGGAGTGAGGGGGTCCCATAAAAGGTAATGAAGGGGTCGTTAGGGACTGTAATGAAATTACTTGCCTATTTATCGTCGGGAGCAATAGTATAA
>CAZUJQ010000052.1:0-15640 GCA_964620805.1 uncultured Planctomycetales bacterium
GAAAGCCTTTCTTCTTACGACAATATTTTCAAAAATTTGCCAAACTCAAGTTATTATTCTTAAAGGGATTCTGAACTTTTATTTCAGAAAATTGCTTGAGTTTGGCACTTTTTCGGGCTTTTGGGCCGTATTTTCAGGTAGTTCTCGTCGAGAAAGCAATTTTGTGGTATCGAAAACCTGTTTTTGCGATCCGAGAGACTTTTCCGACGACAAATTCGAAAATTTGCCAAACTCAAGTAATAACTTGACAAAGAAAATTTGATTGGTTATACTTCGCTTTTACTTTGCCCCTGTAGCTCAGCCGGTAGAGCACGTCCTTGGTAAGGACGAGGTCACCGGTTCAAGACCGGTCGGGGGCTTTGCTAAGAGGGATCGGGCCTTCCTTCAATAAACATGCGTGAAAATATCCAGCTGGAGTGCACCGAGTGTCATCGGATTAATTACAGTACAACCAAAGACAAAAAGAAAAATCCCGATCGATTGGAGCTTAAAAAATATTGCCGATTTTGTCGAAAGCATATTCTTCATCGGGAAATAAAGAAGTAAATTTAAAATTTCATTGATAGGCCTGTAGCTCTAACTGGTAGAGCAACGGTCTCCAAAACCGTGGGTTGTAGGTTCGAATCCTGCCAGGCCTGCACTCACTTCAAGGATACCACCCTTAATTTATGGTTGGAAAAATCCAGAAATTTTTTATGGAAGTGGTGGCGGAGCTCAAGAAAGTCTCTTGGTCAACAAAACAGGAATTGGTTGAGGCCACGTGGATTGTGCTGGTCAGTTCAGCCGTCCTGGGTGTTTTTATCGGTATGACGGATTTTGTTCTTTCAAAATTAATGGGGCTATTAATCCAATAAAAGAAAAAAGAAATCTTATGAAATGGTACGTGGTCCATACACAAACCGGTGCGGAAGAAAAAGCCAGGGCAGGCCTGGAAAGCCGAATCGCCTCAACGGACCTTAAAAAATATGTGGGTGAAATCGTTGTCCCCACAGAACAGGTCTCCGAAATCCGAGGAGGCAAAAAACGCATCTCCAGCCGCAAATTTTTCCCGGGATACATCCTGCTGAAAATGGAGATGAACAAAGAAAGCTGGTATCTCATCAAAACCACCCCCGGCATTACAGGTTTCATTGGGCCTGGCCGGAAACCCACCCCCTTAACCGAAGGCGAAGTTGATACCATCCTAAAGCGTACAGTCGAGACCGAAACCAAACCCAGTCCGAGAATTATCTTTGAAATCGGTGAGCCCGTGCGAATTGCCCAGGGGCCTTTTGCGAATTTTAGTGGTACCGTGATGGAAGTCTATCCTGATCGAGGAAAATTAAAAGTCAGTGTCTCGATTTTCGGAAGGGCTACTTTGGTAGAACTGGAATATTGGCAAGTGGAGAAGGTGTAAAGATGGCCAAGGAAGTCGTGGCGCAAATCAAATTGTATGTTCCCGGAGGTCAGGCCAATCCGGCGCCGCCTGTGGGGCCGGCCTTAGGACAACATGGCGTAAACATCATGATGTTTTGCAAGCAGTTCAACGAAAGGACCAAGGGCAGAGAAGGCTTCATTCTCCCGGCGATTATCACGATCTACAAGGACAAATCTTTTGATTTTGTCGTTAAGTCGCCACCCAGTTCGGTTTTGATCAAAAAGGCGGCCAATTTGGCCAAGGCTTCGGGCCAGGCGGGTAAAGAAAAGATTGCCAGCGTAAGTCGAAAGCAGGTTGAAGAGATCGCCAGGCAGAAGATGGAAGATTTGAATACGACCAATGTGCAGCAAGCCATTAAGATCGTCATGGGAACGGCCAGGAGCATGGGCATTGAGGTGGTGAATTAGGATGAGATTGACCAAGCGCAGGAAGCAAGGGCAGGAGTTGATTAAAAAGGAGTCGAGTTATCCCCTGGAAGATGCCATCTCGAATATCACCAAATTTCCTAAGGTTAAATTTGATGAGACCGTTGAATTGCATTTCCATCTCAACATCGATCCTAAAAATTCGGAGCAGTTGATTAGGGGAACCTTGGTTTTACCTCACGGTACAGGAAAGACGGTCCGGATTGCGGTCTTTTGCAAAGGAGAGAACACCCAAAAGGCCAAGGACCTGGGGGCCGATTATGTGGGAGCCGAAGATTTAATCGACAAAGTCTCTAAAGGGTTTCTGGACTTCGACTGTATTATTGCAACACCGGATATTATGCGAGAGCTCAGCAAGTTGGGGAAGGTCCTAGGCCCCCGAGGACTCATGCCGAGCCCCAAGACCGGAACTGTGACCATGGACATTGAACGGGCCATCAAAGAGGTGAGGGCCGGAAAGGTGGAATTCAAAACCGACAAACAAGGCGGTATCCACTTAGGGATCGGAAAACGGTCGTTTCCAGAGGAACATCTCTTGCAAAATGCCAGAAACGTGATCGAGGCTGTTCAACACGCCAAACCCGCTGGCATCAAGGGCCATTTTATTAAAAGCCTTTTTATCTCGAGCACAATGGGCCTGGGAGTGAGAGTGGCGGTATGAAAAGAGTTGGACAAATCTTTCGCGAAAGCTTAGTGAATCATATCAAGAAGGACGTGCAAGGCCGCGGGAGCACTTTCCTGGTCAGCTACACACGTGTCTCTGGCCCGAAAATGAATACCATCCGCAAAACCCTGCAAGCCTTGGGCGCGGAATTTTATGCCTCCCGCAACCAAATGGCCCAGCGGGCCCTTAAGGATTTGAGCCTGGAACCCTTAAGTCAAGAAATCCAGGGGCAGACCGCCTTTGTCTTTAGTAACGCCGATACGGTAGAAATCTCTAAAACCCTGGTGAAATTCACCAAAGAATACGAGGGGCTGGTGATTCGGGGCGGATTTGTTAAAGGGACCATCTTAGGGAAAAAAGATATTGAAAGGCTTTCTGATCTTCCCTCGAAGAAAGTTTTGTTCGCAATGCTTTTGGGGACATTACAGTCTCCGGCGACTCGATTGGCAAGCGTTTTGAATGGAAAGACCCGGGAGCTTTTGTCTATCCTGAAACAATTCAGTGAAAAGGGAGGAAAATAAAATGACCGATAGCAATGTGGCCGAAAAGGCACAAGAAAAGAACCTCTCGCCCAAACTGGAGGATCTGGCCAAGACCATCGAAGGATTAACCGCCTTAGAGTTGGCAGATCTGGTAAAAAGTTTGGAAGCGAGATTGGGCATCACGGCCAGTGTGCCGATTGTGGCAGGCCCCCTCATGGGAGGGGCGCCTGCGGGAGGCGGCGCTGCCGCTGCCACCGAGGAAAAGACGACCTTTGATGTTGTCTTAAAAGAGGCGGGTCCTAACAAAATCGCCGTCATCAAGGAGGTCCGGGCCGTAACCAACCTGGGATTAAAAGAAGCCAAGGACCTGGTTGAGGGCGCCCCTAAAACTGTTAAAGAGGGTGTGTCAAAAGAGGAAGCCGAAGAACTCAAAAAGAAGCTTGAGGCCGCGGGCGCCAAGGTGGAATTGAAATAGCCAATGAAGAAAGTCGATATCAAAAACTTTAGCAAATTCCCGGACAATTTCCCTTTACCAAATCTCCTGGATATTCAGGTCAAGTCCTATGCCCATTTTCTACAGAGAAATATGTCACCGGAAAAACGAGTTGATCAGGGCCTCGAAGAGGTCTTTCGCGAGGTCTTCCCCTTGGAGAGTTATGATGGCCAAACCCGCTTGGAGTACCTCAGTTACACTCTGGGCAAGGAGAAATATTCCTGTTATGAATGCCAAAGACGGGGTATGACCTACTCGGCGCCTCTTAAGGTTAAGCTACGTTTAATCACCCCGGTTGACATCAAAGAGCAAGAAGTCTATTTTGGTGATTTCCCGCTCATGACGGAGACCGGCACCTTCATCATCAATGGGGATGAGCGGGTTGTGGTCTCTCAGATCCAGCGTCCACCGGGGGTTTCTTTTGAGGAAGAATTGCATCCCACCGGAAAAAGCATTTATCATGGCCGGATTATTCCGGGTCGGGGGGCGTGGTTTGAAATCAAATATGATTTGAACGATTGTCTTCTGGCCTATATTGACCGAAGACGGAATTTCCCTGCAACGCAGATCTTAAGAATTATGGGTCTCTCCAGCCAGGAAGATATGGAGAAGATGATGGGTGAGCATCAGGAAAAGCTTAAACCCACGCTGGAGCGGGACCATACAGCCTCCAAAGAAGAAGCCCTCTTGGATTTTTATCGTAAGATGCGGCCCACCGAGCCGGCCACCCTGGAGGTGGCGGATGCGCTTTTCTTCCGCTTGTTTTTTGATCCTAAAAGATACGACTTAAGTAAAGTGGGTCGGCATATCATCAATCGTAAGTTGGGAACGAATGTTCCCATGGATAACCGGGTTCTCGATATCACAACCGTTATGGCGGTTATCCGGTATCTGATCGGGTTAAGAGAGGGCCATGGTGAGACCGACGACATTGATCATTTGGGCAATCGTCGGATTAAGACCGTAGGCGAACTGGTTCAAAATCAGGTGCGGATCGGTTTGGCCCGTCTGGAGCGTTCCATCAAAGAGCGGCTCGTTGTCATGAGCAGTTTTGAGAACTTGACCGCCCATCATCTGATCAATTCTAGGCTTTTTTCTAACCAAATTCAGGATTTCTTTGCCCGTAGCCAGTTGTCCCAGTTTATGGATCAGGTGAATCCCCTAGCCGAGATGACCCACAAAAGGCGGTTAAGCGCTTTGGGGCCTGGAGGGCTTTCACGCGAGAGAGCCGGCTTTGAAGTCCGCGACGTCCACCCCACCCATTACGGCCGCGTGTGTCCGATCGAGACGCCAGAAGGCCCGAACATCGGCCTCATCGCCTCATTAACCACCTGTGCCAGGGTCAATGAACTGGGATTTATTGAGACCCCTTATAAGAAAGTGGTGAACGGCCGGGTCACCAAGGAAATCGAATATTTGACCGCGGATATTGATCAAAATAAATACATCGCTCAGGCCAATGCCCCCGTGGACAAAGATGGCTATTTCCTCGAAAAAGAGGTAGCCTGCCGATTTAAAACCGATTTTCCCAAAGTCAAGCCGGAAAAGGTGGACTGTATGGACGTCTCCCCCAAGCAGCTGGTTTCGGTTGCGGCCTCCTTGATTCCCTTCCTCGAGCATGATGATGCCAACCGCGCGCTCATGGGATCAAACATGCAGCGCCAGGCTGTCCCTCTGATGGACACCGAAATCCCCTATGTGGGCACAGGGATGGAGGAGAAGGTGGCCAGAGATTCTGGTGTGGTTGTGATTGCCGAGGAATCCGGCAAGGTCACGAAGATGGATGCCCGGGAAGTTGTCATCGGCGATAAAGTTTATCCCTTGAAGAATTTTTTGCGATCCAATGCCAATACCTGTGTTCATCAGAGACCCATTGTCCATTTGGGTGAGCATGTGGAAAAAGGCCAGATCATCGCGGACGGCATTGCCACCAAGGACGGCCGTCTCGCTTTGGGACGTAATGCGCTGGTGGCGTTTATGCCCTGGCGCGGCTATAACTTTGAGGATGCCATTTTGGTTAGTGAGAGGCTGGCGCGCGAGGATAGGTTCACCTCGATTCATATTGAGAAGTTTGAGATAGAGGCGCGAGAAACCCGGTTGGGGAATGAAGAGATCACCCGCGATATCCCTAATATTAGTGAAGAGGCGCTCAAAGATTTAACCGAAGACGGCATTGTCCGGATCGGGGCTGAGGTCAAGGCCGGGGATATCCTGGTCGGCAAAGTGACGCCGAAAAGCGAGAAGGAACTCTCCCCGGAAGAAAGACTTTTGCGGGCGATTTTTGGAGAAAAGGCTGCGGACATCCGGGATACGTCCTTAACACTTCCCCCCGGAATCGAGGGGGTGGTCGTCAATGTGGAGGTCTTCCAGCGCAACGAACGGGGCAGGAAATCCAAAGAAGATAAGGCCAAAGAAATAGGAACGATCCAGAAGATCAAAGAATACTACAAGCAGGAGGTTGAATTTATTGAATCCGAGAAAGAAAAAAAGCTCTGCAAGCTCTTAGGCGTGGATAAAAGACAGCTCAGCAAGATGGATGCTGATGAGCTCTCGGATGATGAGGTGCGGAACATCCTCAATTTTTACAATGACAAGATTAAAGAGCTTCTTGAGGAGCAGGAACAGGAGATCGACCGCGTCAAGCGGGGTGATGAGCTCCCAGCGGGGGTCTTAAAACGGGTGGTGGTGTATGTGGCCACCAAGCGCAAGCTCTCCGAGGGGGATAAAATGGCCGGCCGCCACGGAAACAAAGGCGTGGTGGCCAGGATTCTTCCCGAGGAGGACATGCCTTTTCTGGCCGACGGCACACCGATTGAAATTGTTTTAAACCCTTTGGGCGTTCCCTCCCGTATGAATGTGGGACAGCTCTTGGAGACCCATTTGGGCTGGGCCGCTTACACCCTGGGTTTCTATGCGGAGACCCCGGTTTTTAACGGCGCAACCGAGCAGGATATCCACCAATTGCTCAAGGAAGCGGGCCTGCCGGAAACAGGAAAAACAACCGTGTACGATGGCCATACCGGCCTGCCTTTTGATCAGCGGGTGACCGTTGGCTCCATTTACATGATGAAGCTGATTCATCTGGTCGATGAAAAAATCCATGCCCGCTCGATTGGGCCTTATTCCTTGGTTACGCAGCAGCCGTTGGGCGGCAAGGCCCATTTTGGCGGACAACGATTCGGAGAAATGGAGGTCTGGGCCCTGGAGGCCTACGGGGCAGCCTTCACGCTGCAAGAGATGCTCACGGTCAAAAGCGATGATGTCGCCGGGCGAAGCCGGATTTATGAAGCCATTGTGAAGGGCGAACAAAAGTTTTCCTCTGGGACGCCGGAGTCCTTCAACGTGCTTATCAAAGAACTGCAGGGATTGTGTCTTGATATCCGATTGGAAAAGCCTTTGGATCAATCCAAAGAGGGAAAATCTGCAGAGAAACTCTTGAGAGAAGTTTTAGCGACCCCAAAAACTGAAGAAAAATCCGCCTGAAGAAGAAAGCTCGCCGAGGGGTCAGAAATAAGGAGAATAAAAGCCATGGCCAGTGCCTTGGAAGATAAAAGCCAGGATAGGATCACCATCAAGATCGCCGCTCCCCAGGTGATTCGCTCCTGGTCTCACGGTGTGGTCAAAAAGGCAGAGACTCTGAATTACCGGACGTTGAAGCCGGAAAAAGACGGGCTTTTTTGTGAAAAGATTTTTGGTCCGGTCCGGGATTGGGAATGCAATTGCGGAAAATACAAAGGGATCAAATTTAAAGGAATCACCTGCGACCGCTGCGGCGTCCTGGTGACCCGTTCCTCGGTCAGGCGCGAGAGGATGGGCCACATTGAACTGGCCTGCCCGGTCACCCACATCTGGTTTTATAAGGCCGTTCCCAGCCGTCTGGCGGCCTTGCTTCAGATCGGACTGCGCGACTTAGAAAAGTTGATTTATTATGAAGAATACGTGATTGTCGATCCCGGGACGACTCCTTTAAAGAAAAAAGAATTTTTGTCGGAAGAAAAATACCAAGAATGTCTGGCCCAATACGGCGGCGCCTTTAAAGCTAAGATCGGTGCTGAAGCGATCCGCGACCTTTTGAAAGAGCTGGATTTGAATCAACTGTGCAAAAAATTGCGTAAGGATTTGGAGAAGGCCAATCCCGCCAGCACCAATGCCAAGAAGATCGCTAAAACGCTCAAACTCATCGAAGACTTTAACAGCTCCGGGAATATGCCGGATTGGATGGTCTTGGAAGTCCTGCCCGTGATTCCTCCGGATTTGCGTCCTTTGGTCCCGTTGGAAGGGGGACGGTTTGCCACATCGGATTTGAATGATTTGTACCGCCGGGTCATCAACCGCAATAACCGTTTAAAAAAACTCTTGGACTTGAAGGCCCCGGAAATCATTATTCGCAATGAAAAAAGAATGCTTCAAGAAGCGGTGGATGCCCTCTTAGACAACGGACGGCATGGCCGACCGGTTTTGGGCTCTGGCAACCGGCCTTTAAAGTCTTTGTCAGACATGCTGAAAGGAAAGCAGGGCCGTTTTCGTATGAACCTTCTAGGAAAACGCGTCGATTACTCCGGACGCTCAGTCATTGTGGTCGGGCCGGAGCTCAAGCTCTATCAGTGCGGATTGCCTAAGAAAATGGCCCTGGAGCTTTTCGAGCCTTTTATTATCCGTCAACTGAGAGAAAGGGGATTTGTCCATACCATCAAGGGCGCCAAACGTATGGTAGAACGGGCCAAGATTGAGGTGTGGGATATCTTGGATGAAGTCATCAAAGATCACCCCATCATGCTCAACCGCGCCCCCACATTGCATCGTTTGAGCATCCAGGCCTTCCAGCCAATCTTGATCGAAGGGAAAGCCATTAAGCTGCACCCTCTGGTGTGTACGGCTTTCAATGCCGACTTTGATGGTGATCAGATGGCTGTCCATGTTCCTTTGTCTTTGGAGGCGCAGATTGAATGTCGTCTGGAGCTTTTGTCCGTCAATAACATTTTCTCTCCTGCGGATGGAAGACCGGTGGTGGCGCCGACCCAGGATATGATTCTCGGGCATTATTATCTGACCAAAGATAAGGCCAGCTCCTATCCGAACCCCGGATTATTTGGCACGCCTCAAGAAGTGATGATTGCTTACCATGACGGACTTTTGGATCTTCACGGCAGAATCCGTTTAAAGATCCACGGGCCGGTGTGGGGCCAGGAAAAGCCTTCCTTAATTATTCAGGACGGCCAAGTTGTGTCTTTTGAGGAAACCAAGAAAACGAAACAGGAAAAACAAGAATCCCCCTTGTCTCCCAGCCAGATTATTGAAACGACCGTAGGACGGGTGATTTTCAATGAGTTTCTTCCTGAAGGTTTTGGTTTCGTCAATGCGACATTGGATAAAAAGAAGATCGGCGATATCATATCAGACTGCTATAAGAGATTTGGCCAGCACCAGACCGTTCTCCTTTTGGATGCCCTTAAAGGCCTGGGTTTCAACTGGGCAACCCTCGCCGGCATATCCATCTCGATTACCGATTTAACCATTCCTAAAGAAAAAGAGGAAGCCATTAAGGTGGCCAAACAGGAAGTGGCCAAAGTCGAAGACCAGTACCGTAAAGGGATCATCACCGGAAGAGAGCGATATAACAAAATTATTGACATCTGGACGCATACGACCGAGGCGCTGTCGGATTATGTCTTTAAGCAGATGGATCCGTTTAACCCGGTCTTCATCATGGCGGATTCCGGGGCCCGCGGTTCGAGGCTGCAAATCCGGCAGCTTTCGGGCATGCGGGGTCTGATGGCAAAACCCTCGGGAGAAATTATTGAAAGCCCGATCACGGCTAGTTTCCGGGAAGGCTTGACTGTTTTGGAATATTTCATCTCTACTCACGGAGCTCGGAAGGGTTTGGCGGACACCGCCTTGAAGACCGCGGATGCCGGTTATTTGACCCGTCGTCTGGTGGATGTGGCGCAGGAAATTGTCATCACCGAAGAGGACTGTGGGACCCTCAATGGGATTACGGTTTCGGCGATCGTGGAAGGCGATGAGGTTGTGGTCAGCCTCAAAGAAAGGATTGTCGGACGCGTGGCGTTGGATAGCATTGTGGATGTGGTGACGGATCAACTGGTCGTGGAGGCCGGCCAGGATATCACCGAAGAGAAAGCTGAGATCATTGAGCAGCTGGGGATTGAAAAGGTCCGGATCCGCAGCGTTTTAACCTGCGAATCCGACCGAGGGGTCTGCGTCAAATGCTACGGCAGAAACCTCGCCACCCAGAGGATGGTGGAGATCGGTGAGGCCGTTGGGACGATTGCCGCCCAAAGCATCGGAGAACCGGGCACCCAGCTGACCATGCGGACCTTTCATATCGGGGGAACCGCCAGC
Source organism: uncultured Planctomycetales bacterium (assembly GCA_964620805.1). Lineage (GTDB taxonomy): Bacteria > Omnitrophota > Gorgyraeia > Zapsychrales > JAHFFX01 > CAZUJQ01. Next base: position 9,842 of record CAZUJQ010000052.1, read on the forward strand.
CGCACGATCGAACAGTCTTACCTGCGCTCCAAAAATGCGGGAATTGTGAAGTATCATCAACTGAGGGTTGTCGAGAAAGCCAAGCAATACATTGTCCTCAATAGAAACGGTTCCATCAGCATCAACAATGAGTTTGGCCGGGAATTCGAGCGTCACCAACTGCCCCAGGGCGCTACCATCAGCGTGGCCGATGGAGCATCCGTGGAAAAGGATGTGATCTTTGTCACGTGGGATCCTTACACCATTCCGATTATTACTGAGGTGAAAGGAAGCGTAAACTCCGAGGATCTTATTGATGACGTCACGGTCCGCGAAGAGCAGAATCCCGTAACCGGTATAACCGAAAGAGTTGTCGTTGAGCACAAACAGGAATATCATCCCCAGATTGTCATCACGGATGATCATCAGGAGGTGGTGGGAATCTATTCCATTCCAGCGGGGGCTCATATCCTGGTCAAAGACAAACAATTGGTTAATGCCGGGGATCTCGTGGCCAAGATTCCCCGTGTGGCCGGTAAAACCAGAGATATCACCGGAGGGCTTCCGCGGGTGGCCGAATTGTTTGAAGCCCGCAGGCCCAAGGATCCCGCCATCATCAGCGAGATCGATGGGTTTGTTGAGTTCGGCGAAGCGCGTAAAGGCCAAAGAACCATCATTATCCGAAGCCAGACGGGAATGATCAAGGAATATACACTGCCTCATGGTAAACACCCCAATGTCTACAAAGGGGACCGGGTCGCGGCCGGTCAGCAGCTCACCGACGGCCCGGTCGTGCCTCAGGATATCCTAAGGGTCTGCGGGGACAAGGTTCTTCAGGAATATCTCTTGAATGAGATTCAGGAAGTTTATCGGCTCCAGGGCGTTCGTATCAATGACAAACACATTGAGCTTATTATTTTGCAGATGCTCAAGAAAGTTAAGATCGAAGATGCCGGAGACACCGAATTTCTGGTGGGAGAGCAGATCGACCGGGTTCATTTTAGAAAGGCCAATCAGTCCACATTAAAAAAGAAAGGCAAACCCGCCTCTGCCACACCCTTGTTATTGGGAATCACCCGCGTCTCTTTAACAACAGACAGTTTTATATCCGCTGCCAGCTTTCAAGAAACAACAAGGGTCTTGACGGAAGCCGCCGCATCTGGTAAAGTCGACTACCTTCGGGGCTTAAAGGAAAACGTTATTGTGGGCCATTTGATCCCTGCCGGAACAGGCCTGAAACGTTACAATGAAATAGAAATGGTTAAATATGCCAACGATCTCCCAGCTCATCAGACACAGAAGACAACAGAAGATCAAGAAAAGTAAATCGCCAGCCTTGACCAATTGTCCTCAGCGCCGGGGGGTCTGTCTTCAGGTGAGGACCATGACCCCCAAAAAGCCAAACTCGGCCTTACGGAAAATCGCGAGAGCCCGATTGTCTAATGGAGTTGAGGTCACCTCATATATTCCGGGAGAAGGGCATAACCTTCAGGAACACTCGATTGTCTTGGTGAGAGGGGGACGAGTGAAAGATCTGCCGGGAGTCCGGTACCATATTGTCAGAGGCACCCTTGATACGGCAGGGGTATCCAAAAGAAAGAAATCCCGCTCAAAATACGGAACCAAGAGAGACAAATAATGCGCCGACGCCGAGCCGATCGAAGAGAGACTTTAAAGGATCAGAAGTATAAAAGTGAAATGGTGGCCCGGTTCATCAACATTTTGATGTCCCAGGGCAAAAAGACCATCGCAGAAAAGATTTTATACGGTGCTTTTGATATTTTAAGTCAAAAGACTCAAGAAGACGGTTTTAAAGCCTTCAATAAAGCCATTGAAAATGCCCGGCCTCGTCTGGAAGTCAGACCCCGGCGGGTCGGGGGGGCGACGTATCAGATTCCTCTGGAGGTTCCGGTTTCCCGGGGGCATTCTTTGGCCATGCGCTGGATTCGAAATTTTGCGAGGCTTAAGAAAGGCAAACCGATGACGGTGAAATTGGCCGAAGAGCTTCTCTCCGCCTATAAAGGGGAAGGGGCCGCGATCAAGAAACGGGACGAGACGCATAAAATGGCGGAAGCCAATAAGGCTTTTATGCATTTGAGGTGGTAGAAATCGTCAATCGGTTATTGGTTGCGCGGCTCGAATCGTTTTTGGTTTTTCGGTGTTTTTTTTAAAAAACGAACGACGGTTGACGATTAACGTTTCCAGCCGCGCAACCGTTTAACGAATTAAGAGATTCGACCCATGGCCAAACAAGCCCCCCTGGAAAAACTAAGAAACATTGGGATCATCGCGCATATCGATGCGGGTAAAACCACGACCACCGAACGGATCCTTTATTATACGGGGGTCATCCATAAGATGGGTACTGTCGATGAGGGGACCGCAACCATGGACTGGATGCCGCAAGAGCAGGAGCGAGGCATCACCATTACGGCAGCCAACACAACCTGTTTTTGGGGAGATTGCAAGATCAATATCATTGATACCCCTGGCCATGTGGATTTTACCATAGAGGTGGAACGCTCCTTAAAAGTTCTCGATGGGGCGGTGGTGGTCTTCTGTGCCTGCGGGGGCGTGCAACCCCAGACCGAGACGGTCTGGCGGCAGGCCGACCGGTATCACGTTCCCCGGATTGCGTTCATCAACAAGATGGATCGGGTCGGGGCCCGGTTTGAGAAAGTTATCGAAGAGATGTTTGATCGTCTGGGAGCCTATGCTGCGGCCATTCAGATTCCCGTTGGATCCGAAGACAATTTTACCGGCATCATTGACTTGATTCAGGGAAAGTGCATAACCTATAAGGATAAGGAAGGGATGGAACTCGTTCGAGGGGAAATCCCCGAAGATTGGAAAGAGAAAACCAGGGCCGCTCGGCATCATCTATTAGAGAAGCTGGCCGAGGTCGATGACCAGATCATGGAGAGTTTTCTGGAGGAAAAGGAGATCAGCGCCTTTGAGATTCATGGCGGGATCCGGCGGGCCGTCTTGCAAAACAAATTTGTTCCGGTTTTGTGCGGGGCCTCTTTAAAGAATCGCGGGATCCAGATGTTATTGGACGCCGTGTGCGAGTATCTTCCTTCGCCTTTGGACCTTCCTCCCATTCAGGGGAAGAATCCGGAAACCGATGAGCCGCTAGAGCGAAAGACCGTGGTGGAAGGCCCTTTAAGCGCGCTTGTTTTTAAAGTCGCCTCTGATCCCTATGTGGGGAAGCTCTTTTATACGCGCCTCTATTCAGGAAAGATTGTGACCGGCACCCCGGTCTATAATTCCTCGCGGGAGATCAAGGAGAAAATCTCCAAGATCGTTGTGATGCATGCCAACAAGCAGGAGATCACGACCGAGGCCGCTGCCGGGGAGATTATCGCCCTGGTAGGATTAAAGGAAAGCAAATCTGGCGATACGCTGTGCGATCCAAGCTCACCCATTGTGATCGAAAGCATGCGGATTCCCGAGCCGGTTGTCTCGATGGCCCTCGAGCCGAAATCCAAAGCGGATCAGGATAAACTGGGATTGATCTTAAAGAAGTTTCTGGATGAGGATCCTTCCTTAAGAATCAAGTATGATACCGAGACCGCAGAGACCATCATCTCCGGCATGGGCGAACTGCACCTGGAGATCATCATTGACCGCATGCGCCGGGAACATAATCTCGAGACCAATATCGGCCGGCCGCAGGTGGCCTATAAAGAAACCATCACCCAAAAGGTAATGGGGGCCGTAGGGAAATTTATTTCGCAGACCGGCGGCCGGGGACAGTACGGTCATTGCGTCATTGACGTGGAGCCTGCTACTGAACGAGGCAAAGGCATTGTCTTCATTAATAAAATCAGAGGAGGGGTCATCCCCCGGGAGTTCATCAAACCGGTGGAGGAGGGGGTTCACATCGGGGCCTCCAACGGCGTTCTGGCAGGGTATCCGGTGACAGATATTGTGGTGACCTTGATCGATGGCTCTTTTCATGAGGTGGACTCCAGCGAAATCGCCTTCCAGCTGGCCGGAAAGTACGCCTTGCAAGAGGCCCTGCGCCAGGGGAGATCCATCTTCATTGAACCCATTATGGATATTGAGGTGACCGTGCCCGAGGAGTATATGGGCGCGGTGATTGCGGATTTGAATACCAGACGAGCGAAGATCGTGGCCATGGGGCAACGGGGAAAGCTCAAGACCGGCCGCTGCGATGTCCCTTTGGCGGAAATGTTCAATTATGCAAACGCCTTACGTTCTCTATCTCAGGGACGGGCTACCTTTTCCATGGAGCCCGCTTTTTATGCGGAGGTCCCGGCACACATCGCGGAAAAGATCATCGGATCACGGACCGAAGCTATACATAAAAAATGATTCTGCTTTAAGGATCATCCGCCAAAGCTCAACGCGAAAGCCATTGAGCGAAGGCGGATAAGAAATGATCATGAAATCATTCTAAAAATGGAGGGTATACGCCATGGCTAAAGGAAAATTCATCAGAAACAAACCGCATTTGAACATCGGGACGATCGGGCACGTCGATCATGGGAAGACGACCTTGAGCTCCGCCATCACCCTTGTTTTAAACAAGATGGGATTGGCTGAGGCCAGGACCTATGATTCCATCGACAACGCCCCGGAAGAAAAGGAAAGAGGCGTCACCATTAATATTTCCCACCTGGAATATGAAACCCAGGCGAGGCATTATGCCCACATCGACTGCCCGGGACACGCCGACTATATCAAAAACATGATCACGGGCGCAGCCCAGATGGACGGCGCGATTCTGGTGGTTTCCGCCGCTGACGGCCCGATGCCGCAAACCCGGGAACACATCCTTTTGGCCCGCCAGGTCAACGTCCCCTCGATCGTGGTCTTTTTGAATAAGTGTGACCAGGTCCAGGATAGGGAGCTTTTGGATTTGGTGGAAATGGAGATCCGGGATCTTTTGACCAAATACAAGTTCCCCGGGGACAAGATCCCCATCATCCGCGGTAGCGCCCTGGAGGCTTTGAACAATCTGGATAACCAGGAAAAGACCCAGCCCATCGTAGAGTTAATGAAGGCTGTGGACGAATTTATTCCCACGCCGGTTCGCGATTTAGAGAAACCGTTTTCCATGGCGGTCGAGGATATCTTTTCGATCTCCGGACGCGGGACGGTGGCGACCGGCCGTATTGAACGCGGGGTCTGCAAGGTCGGAGAAGAGGTGGACGTGGTGGGGCTTCGTCCTAACATCCAGAAGAGTGTTATCACAGGGATAGAGATGTTCCGCAAAGAATTGGACCAAGGCCAGGCCGGGGATAACGTCGGGGTCCTTCTAAGAGGGATGGATAAAGACTCGATTGAAAGAGGGATGGTTTTGGCCAAACCCGGATCCATCACGCCCCACACGCATTTTAAGGCCACGGTATATGTTTTAACGAAAGAGGAGGGCGGCCGCCACACGCCTTTCTTCAAAGGATATCGGCCCCAGTTCTATTTTAGAACGACGGATGTGACCGGTACCGCCAATCTTCCTGCGGGAGCGGAGATGTGCATGCCCGGGGATAATGTGCAACTGGAAGTGGAGCTCATCACGCCGGTGGCCATGGAAAAGGAGCTTCGCTTTGCGATCCGGGAAGGCGGCCGGACCGTCGGGGCGGGTGTGATAGCGGAGATTATTAAATAATTAAATCAATAACCAAGATTGGCAACTTTGAATAACCAATGACCAAGAAACAATAACCAAATAACATTCAATAACCAATATTCAATCTCCAAGGGATGTTTTGGTCATTGGTTTATTGGATATTGATTATTGTTTGGTGATTGTATCTTGGTGATTGGTTATTGAGTACTCATGCAAAAGATCCG
>CAZUJQ010000053.1:0-4287 GCA_964620805.1 uncultured Planctomycetales bacterium
CGGAGCGCGAGGGGGGAGCGCTTTTAGGAGCGGGTCTCGGTGCCGGAACCGGTGCAATTATTGGAAGTCAGTCAGGTCATGCGGGAGCGGGAACGGCGATTGGGGCGGGTCTCGGCGCTTTGGGAGGAGCTTTGGTCGGGGAATCGCAGCGCCGACAGAAAGAGACGATCAAACGAGAGATGCGTCAAGAGATGATGCAACAGCAGTATCAGCCCCAGTACGCGCCGCAGCCTTACGGGACGGCTCCGGCCCAACCGGCTTATGCGCCTCCCGAGGCGCCCGCCCAGGAAATTCATACAAAGTACAACCCCCGGACGGGCCAAACCTTTCCGGAGCGTTTCAGGTATGACCCCAATACCGGCGAAGAGCTGAAGTATCTCCGTTAGACCTCGGAAGTAAGAAATGGGGACGGTTCTCCTTCGAAGAAAATAGAACCGTCCCCATTTTTTATCGGCAGCGTAGCCAAGTGGGAAGGCGGCGGTCTGCAAAACCGCAATTGAAGGGGTTCGATTCCCCTCGCTGCCTGAAAATGTTTTCCCGCCGGGATGGCGGAACAGGCAGACGCAAGGGACTTAAAATCCCTTGGGCCCTTTTGAGCCCGTGCCGGTTCAAGTCCGGCTCCCGGCACTAAAAACGCGATTTCACTCATGTTTCAAAAACTGCGCCGAACCCTCGAGCGGAATCTTTTTGGAAAAGATCCCCACTATCAGGATCCCTACGACGATCCGGCTGAGCAATTCTACGCCCGAATTTATTTGAGATACCTTTTTGAAAAAATCGATGCCGAGTTTCGTCACCAACAGGTCAGAATCCTCGATGTCGGTTGCCACACGGGAAGGCTTTCGATCCCGTTGGCCCGGGCGGGGCACCGGGTGACAGGCATTGATTCTTCCAGGTTTCATCTCAAGCGGGCCGAGGCCCATGCCCGCGAGGCGGGGGTGAAATGCCGTTTTTTAAAAGGGGACGGCTTCCGCCACGTTGGGCACATGGCGCCGGAATCTTATGACCTCGTTCTCTGTACGGAAGTTCTTTATCAACGCGAAGATTTCCGTGACGCGATAGGCGAACTTCTCCGAGTCCTTCGGCCTGGCGGACTTCTCGCCACGTCCCACCGGAGCCGTTTTTTTTATCTTACCCGAGCCCTTCGGGAAAAAGATTTTTCCACGGCGGAGTTTATTCTCAATCATTCCGAAGGTTCTCTGTGGGGTTCTTATTTTAACTGGCAAACTCTCGAGGAGTTGAAGGCCCTTTATCAGGAACTCGGCGTCGACCCCCTCCTTTTGCGTCCGATTGGTGTTTTTACCGGAAATGGGGGGGATGGGATGGCGGCCCTTTGCGATCTCGGTGAGATGGAAGATCGAGATCGGGAAGGGATTTTTGAGGTTGAGGCGTGCGATTCCGAGGAATTTGCCGCCTTGGGCCGTTACCTTTTGATTCTTGGGCGCAAGAGAGAAGCACGAAGTTGATTCAAAAACCCATTCCGGTCTTAATGTATCATCGAATCAATAAACCGGATTCGGCTTCTTCCCTCGTCGTCTCGCCGGGAAGTTTCGTTCGGCAGATCGACTGGCTTGAGAAAAAAGCCTTCCATTTTCTCTCTCTGGATGAGGTGGTGGACCAGGGGGCAAAGACCGCACTTTGGAAACGGTACGCGGCCCTTACTTTTGATGATGGATTCCGCGACAATTATGAAAAGGGATTTTCTCACCTCCTCCGCCGCGGGAAAAAGGCCGCCCTTTTTGTGGTGGTGGATTGGGTCGGTCAAAACGGATTCCTCAATTGGCGAGAGATTCGTGAACTTGCGGAAGCAGGGATGACCATCGCAAGTCACAGTTTGAGTCATCGGTGGCTGCCAGACCTTACGGAGGATCGGGAATTGGAACGGGAAGTTTCTGAATCCAAAAAAAGAATCGAGGACCAAATCGGGAGAGAGGTCCGATATTTTAGTTATCCGGTGGGGGGCGTGGACGAGCGGGTGGGGGAGGCAGTGCAAAAGGCGGGTTATCGGGCGGCGTGGGTGGCCGCAGCGCGTCCGACAAGGTCTGTGAAAAACGAGTTATTTTCCCTTCGGCGGGTCAAGATCAGCCCCTCGGATGCCCATTTAGGCCGTTTCGCGCTTAAGGCTTGGGGTCTAAAGGGACTATTTTAAAAATTTTATTTTCTCTCTAAGTCTTTTATTTCCAATGAGAAATGATATTTGACAAAGTCAGATTTAAGTGCTATTTTTTAAGCATCTCCAAATTCAGATTACAAAAGGGGAGCCCTCGTCAGGAGAAATACAAGTGAAGCCAAGCAAGGCGATTTTTTTACCCCGGAAATTTACATCTTTAATTACCTTATTACTTCTCTTTTTTAATCAAATCCTCCCGGTCCAAGCCCAAATTCCTTACCTCGCTCCCACCGATAATTACGAAACCGCTCAACAGCAGAATACCCCTTCCAAAACAGGGGAGGAGGCTTTTCAAGAAATTCCCGTTGAAGCCCCCGAGTCAGAGGATCCCAATGACTCTTTAATTCCACCCTTGGTTTTAAAACGGGCCGATCCCGATTCCAAAACATCCGAATCGGAACCGTCCGATTCAAAAAATCAAGTCAGAGGCAACGACAACTATGAAATCGAAATCCACCCGACGGTCTCTGACGGCGCTTATCAGCTTCAGCCCGGTACCGGTGTCGTTTACCTGGCCCGCAGCCTGACGGAAGCGGACGTGAAAATGTTGCATGCCTATGCCGAGACCGAAGAAACGCTGGTGTTAGGGGTGGGCGATCTTTATGTGATTACCACCACGGGAGGGGAGGGGAGCGAAGAACCTATTGTGGAGTTGCCGCCGCTTAGGGCATTGATTGAAAAGCTGGCTCGCGAAAATTTGATTTGGCTTGCGGCGCACCCTCACTCGGCGGGTCTTCCGAGCGAAACCGATTTGGGTCAAGAGATTGTTAGAAAAGACGGTGTCAAGATCGACCAGTTTGTCATCAGCCGTTCTGAAGAGGGCGTTAGAGAAGTCTACCGATTTGAAAAAAAGGGAGTGGCGGAAACTCTCAGCTACCGTGAATTTGCCTGGAGACAGGAGAGTCGGCGGATTCGGGAAGAAGTGGATCAGGTTCGGTTGCGAGGAATCCTGAATGAGTATATTGCCCATCTTGATGAATATTACAGAAAATACAAAGGGACCATCGAAACGATCGCCGGTATCCCGGTCATCGATCCGATTCTCTATGCCCATGGCGGCGCCGAGACCGTTCTCCCGAAGCGGCCTTTCGTGGGCATTTTTGAAACGTCCCCCAGCGAGCAAGAAAACTGGTTCGAGCAGACTTCGCATGCCAGAGTGCACTTCCATTATGACATTCAAAAGAAAGGCAGCTTTGCGGCGTTCTCGATCCAATTTGATAATCTGGGCACGCCGGCGATTGAGACGGCGGATCTCACGGCTTTTAACGAACTCATTTTTGGTTTGTCTTCCACGAATACCTGCCCTTCCTCCGGCGGTCCCTTCTGTCTCAAGCTTGAGTTAGAGGATCGATCGGGCAGAAAAGCGATTTTCGCCATACGGGGGATTAACACCAATGAGAAGCATTTTCGGATTGCCAAAAATACGATCCGCCGATTCTTTCCCACTTTCAGACTCGACCGTGTTCGGTTCATCAACTTCGTTTACGATGACAGCGTGACGAAGGTCATTACGCGGACCGGTATTTTGGACCTGACGAGCGGCGGTCTGTTTTTTATCCCAAAAATCACTCCTGGATCGGGTCCTGCGACGGATCTCAATGCCTCGCGCCCCGCCGCAAGCGAGATGGAGCCCGTGGGGCGGAATACGGTCACGCTCTTCAAACAGGTTTCTAAGGACCAGTTCCTTTTTGATTACGACCTCGCCAAAGGGAGCGATTCCGATTTTTCGCGCTGGGGCGGCGCGATTATGAATTTTGTGAAGCAGCCCTTTAACCTGAATCTCCAAGATCTTGTTTTCGGCCTCCGTGCCACTGGAACTTCCCAGGTCAAAATTGAATTAATCTCGGGGGCTCGGCCGAACGAGAAAAAAGTGACGTTGATCGCCAGGGACGTCACGAGTGATCTGCGTTTCTATCGCATCCCTCGCGAGCTTGTCGATCGAGCAGGGGTCTTTGATTTCGATCCTACGGATATCCGAGTCGTCACTTTTGTGGTGGATGACGTCACCGCCGGTTCCAAAAGAGCTTCGGGCCGAATTACGGTGGATTCGAAAAATCTTTTCTTTATCCCCTCCCTCGCCCCTGACCCCACGAAAGGCCCGGGGGATGTCTCGCTCC
>CAZUJQ010000053.1:4387-15557 GCA_964620805.1 uncultured Planctomycetales bacterium
GGCTCCCTGACCCCACCTCCACTCTCAAGGTGAGGCTGGGGGATCATCCGTTTATCCCCTCCCTCGCCCCTGACCCCACGAAAGGCCCGGGGGATGTCTCGCTCCTTACCGGAATCAAACACCTGGTCTCCTTTGACTCCAATCCCCCCAACCCCGAAGGGACAGTGACCTTAAGCCAGCTCTCCAAAACCCGCTTTGATCTGGTCTATGACTTGACGCAAGAAGACAGCTTTGGAGGGAGCATTACAAGCTTTGATGACTTTGGCACGACCCCCAAGGAGACCCGGGACTTAAGCGGCCTCACCCTCGTGGTGGGGGTCCAGGACGCGGGCTCCCCAGCTCTCCTCCTGCAGCTGGAAGATGCCAGCGGAGCCAAAGACCAGGTGCGACTTACCGGGATCGACTCGACCGAGCGCTTTTATGCCATCCCCCTCTCCCTCTTTGATGAGATCGACCTCACCCGGATCACCGTGATTGTCTTCCTCCTGGAAGAGGACCGGCTCCCTGACCCCACCTCCACTCTCAAGGTGAGGCTGGGGGATCATCCGTTTATTGCAACGATCTTTCCCGATCCTGATTTGACCTCCGGCGATGTTACCGCGCTTCCCCCCACTCCGTTACTCGATGCTTTTGGCGAGGCCGCGCTCAATCAATTTTCTTCCTCCTTATTTGATATTCTCTACGATGTCACGGATACCTTTTCTTTTGGTGGGGCGAGCATCCATTATGATGACTTTGGAACGGAGGCCCCCGAATTCAAAGATTTCTTTGGCATCGAATCCCTCGTTTTTGGGCTGAAGGGACCGGACGGGGCGGTAATCAAATTTGAGATCACCGATGCGGACGGAAAGACGAGTTTCATCTTCCTCAAAGGAATCAAATCCACGGATCAATTTTGGCGTATCCCGCTGAATCTTTTTGAAATCAATATCCGGCGCGTGACCGGCATCAATTTTGTGTTTGAAAATGCCCGGACACCGGTGAAGCGGGGGACCGTCCGCGTCCATACCCGTGGCCTGGCCTTTGTTCCCTTTGCCGATCCGGATCCGACCAAAACGGTATCCGACATTACGCATTTCAGCGGAATCAAAAGTGTGGCCACCTTCGATTCCGGTCCGCCGGATCCCAACGGGATTTTGGCAAGAGAACTTCTAAGCCCTAACCGGGTGAATGTCGGCTATGATTTGACAGAGGAAGGATCTTTCGGCGGATTGATTTACGCCTTCGACGACTTTGGCACTCCTGCCATTGAAACGGGGAATCTTTCGAGCCTCACAAACATTGTCTTAGGACTCCGGGACGCCGGCTTTGGGGACGTCACCCTCCAATTGGAAGACTCCGTCGGTAATCGCTCCAAAGTCTTTCTGCGTAAAGTGGATCCCCTTGAACGCTTTTGGACCGTTCCCGTTAGTCTCTTTAACGGTGTCGATCTGACGAGGATCAGAGCCATCGTTTTTGTTCTTGAGCAGAAGCGGCTCCACCGGCCCCTCTCGACACTGGAAATACGCATCGGGGATCACCCTTTCACCCCCAGCCTTCCGTTTATCTTTAGCCAGACGTTTGATGAAACAAGAATTACCAGCCTGACCCACGATCCTTCGGTGGCGATCACATCAGGAAATACGAGTGGGGGAGCCGCCGGCATTGGAAGATTAGATCCGATTGATCCGGACCGATTTGATTTTGAATTTGATACGCGGCCGCACCGTGGCAGTTTTGTCACCGCTTCCATTCAATGGGGAGAATTTGTCAACGGAAGTTTTCATGGAACCCCCGGAAGCCTTCCGACGGAATGGGTGCTTGGACTTCGGGGTCCCGCAGGGGCTAGGGTGCGCATTGAGGTCGTGGATACCAGCCGAAACCGCGCCTCTGTTTTTGCCCTGCTGACCGGCGGCTTCCAGAATTACACCGTTCCTCTGACAGGATTCCACGTGCCCGACGATTTCGCCCCCAATTCCATCGCGCAGGTCAATTTTAAAATGGACCGGCGGCGGCTGACCAATAACGCCACAACGGGAGTCATCCAGGTGAGAACGAAAGGGCTGGACATCACCCCCCCGCCCTTCCCGGACTTTTTACTCGAGTTCCGTGATCGGCTGGTGAACGATACCTTGAGTTACTTCCAAGTCGGTGTCGGGGTGGATCCGGTCAATCATTTCCCTTATGACAGCTTGAATGAGGAGGGTGTTCCGGTCGATGCGGACAACGTTCCTAAAAAGCTTACTCAACCGACTTCCATTGGTTTTTACTTGCAGATTCTCGCGGATCAGTTGAACGGGGCGATCCCAACTTCCTCTGATCCCAATTCCCTTCTTACCGAACTTCAGGCAGTAACGGATAATCTTCTTACCGGTCAGGCGACGGTCGGCTGGAAAGGGCTTCTGACCTTCATGACCATGGATCCCCTGAAGCGGGACAGCGACATTCTTGGATTTGTGGACAACGTTAATCTTGCCCAAAGCACTGCTGCGATGATCGGTGCCCTCGAACGGGCAAATCTTACGCCCCCCCAGCGTGAGAAGGCCGATGCAATCATCGATAAGGCAAAAACTTTCTTGGACCAGATGAAACCCGGCTTCTTGGAGTTGGCCGATCCGATCCACGGACAATTCCGGGCGGTGGTGAATATGGCTACAGGTCAATTTGCAGGATTCATCGACCGGCTGGCTACCGAGTTCCGTTCGGGAATTCTCTTTCTCCTCCTCCTTTATCCGGAACTTCAAACCCAGATGATCCTGAGTCTTCCGGCCGTGTTCCGTGACTACACCGCGATGGACGGAAGCAAAATCACCAACCTCGTCTCCTTTCATGGAAGCGCCTTTCAAATCTTCTGGCCGATCCTAAGGGGGGAGGAACGGGCTGATTTTGAATTTCGCCAAGCGTTGCATAATTATTTGGTCACCGCCCTTGACAATGCTGCCAAGATCCGGTTGCCCGGAATTCCTTCCGCAAGCGCTCTGCCCAACAACGGATATTTCGGCGATATCGGGATTCGAGAAGCCGCCGAAACCGACGGCGATATTTTAATGGATCTTGGCTCCACTTATGCCTTGGCCGCAGCGTATCGTATCGCTCCCCTTGAAGTGCTCAATTGGCTTTATCAAATCGGGACGCAGCTGCCCGCTCTGATGGGAGCTCACGGCTTCTTTGATGCCGCGCGTTCTCCCACCGAGGTCGCCAAGAGGTTCTTTGCCATCGATGTCGGTTCAACGCTCCTCGGCATTCAGGGAGGCGGACCGGAAGATTTTGAAGCCTATCTCCGCAGCCGGAAGCTCGAAGCCTCTTACCATAATCTCATCGATTCTTATGCGCTGGGTTTGACACGCACCGCTGTGGAGATTCCCGATCCGCCCACCTTCCCGGATCGGACGTTAGCCTCCTTTAGTCACTTGGCAGGGGAAGGAACCATCGGCGATTTTCCGGCTCATTTGACGGCCCTTACGGGCGCTCGATATGAGTTTGGAAATCTAGCGGGGGGCTTTGGAGGCAAATTCTGGAATTTAGATCAGGTTTATGATGCGCGGGCCAACAAACTTGTGTTGCTGCTTTCCGTTTTCGATACCCCCAAGCAGCTTAAGTTGGAATTTAAAGATGCGGCGGGCAACCTTCTCCTGGGAATGACCGTCGATATTCCAGCAAGTCCCGAGTTTCAAACCCATACCCTTAATTTACCCAATCTCGCGACCCTCGAAAACGTGGCCCGTGTCTTGATGGTCGTTGATCAGAATGCGACAGGAGACACGAGCGCTGATTTCCATATTCATGCCATCGATTTTCAGCATCTGCCCGGTACTCACCATTCCTCGCCACCACTGGATTCGTTGGCCTCCTTGGATCCGCATTTCAATCCAGGCGCGCCCGACAGCCGCTCAACGATTCATTCGGCAGATTCCGACTCCCCTCATTTTGTCCCCGCCGAAGTGCCGGATCTTATCCGTCCCACGTCGGTCGTGACAGGCTCCCTCAGTTACAGTCTGCCTTGGTCCATCGAAAGGATCGCGTCAAGACTTTCTGCCGCTTCAAAGAATGCCTCCCGCCGAAAACGTTCTTCTCGTCAAGGCCACTCCCGCTTCCGGCGGTAATTTCCTCTCGCGTTTCGTTGACAAAATGGCCCTCTCTTGTTAGCATGATCCCCATGCCTTTCAACAAGATCGAAGAGATTATCGAAGAGGTTCGTCAAGGCCGCGTTGTGATTATGGCCGACGACGAATCGCGCGAAAACGAAGGGGATCTCATTTTCGCCGCCCCCTTTGTCACGCCTGAAAAGGTGAACCTGATGATGAAGGAGGCCCGGGGATTAATCTGTGTTCCGCTCAGTGAAGAAAGGATTGAGGCGCTTGGGCTGAAGGAGATGAGCGATTCCTCAGGCGATCCGATGCGAACCGCCTTCACCCAGTCGGTCGATGCCCGCCTCGGCATTACCACGGGGATTTCCGCAAGTGACCGGGCACGGACTATTGAGATCTTGGCGGATCCCGAGCGGGGCCCTCAGGACCTTGTCACTCCGGGGCATCTCTTCCCTTTGAAGGCGAAGCGGGGAGGGGTGTTGGTTCGAGCGGGGCATACAGAGGCGGCGATTGATCTTTGCCGATTGGCCGGGTTGGAACTGGCAGGAGTGATCTGCGAGATCGTCAATGACGATGGGACCATGGCCCGGAAAGCCGATCTTTTCCGATTTGCCAAGAAACACGATCTCAAGATCGGAACTATCCAAGAACTGATTGAATACCGCCGTCAGCACGACAAGATTATCGAGAGAGTAAGCGAGGTCAGGATTCCGAACGACTTCGGAGAATGGAAGCTCCGGCTTTACCGGTCTCTGGTGGACGGACGTGAACATGTCACCCTGATAAAAGGGGAAATGGATGCGCGGCCGACGCTGGTTCGAGTCCATTCCGAGTGTTTCACGGGGGATGTTTTGGGGTCGCTGCGTTGTGACTGCCAAGATCAGTTTGTCGCGGCCATGGAAATGATTCAGAAAGAAGGCCGTGGCGTCATTGTTTACATGCGTCAGGAGGGTCGGGGAATCGGCCTGTCGAATAAATTAAAGGCCTACGAGCTTCAGGATAAGGGCCTGGATACGGTCGAGGCGAATGAGAGATTGGGATTCAAGCCTGACCTTCGAGAATACGGCACCGGCGCTCAAATTTTGCGAGATCTCGGACTCGTCAAGCTTCGTTTGATGACAAACAATCCTCGAAAAATTATCGGGTTGGAAGGACACGGCCTCACGGTCGTCGAAAGGATTCCGCTCGCACTCCCTGCCCATTCCCACAACGCCAAGTACCTGCGGACCAAAAAAGAGAAGCTTGGCCACATCCTGAACTTTTAATCCTATGGGCCTTTTCCCGGCCCGAAGAGGCAAGCTCTTTGCGGGCCGAAAAAGATTCGGAATCATTGTCTCCCGATTTAATGAATTTATCACCCAGCGGCTCCTCGCGAGTGCCGTTGAGACCTTGCGCCAGCACGGCGCGTCGCGTCGCTCGATTGAGACAGTCTGGGTTCCGGGGGCTCTTGAGATCCCTTTTTTTGCCAAGCGTTTGGCGCGCCGCAAGCGATTCGACGCCCTCCTTGTTTTGGGCTGCATCCTCCGCGGAGACACGATTCATTTCGAATGTGTGGCCAACGAACTCATTCGGGGGGTGTCTCAAGCCGCGCTCGAAACAGGCGTCCCGATCGCGAGCGGTATTATTACGGCCGAGAATTTGGAACAAGCCGTTGACCGAGCCGGCCTCAAACTTGGCAATAAAGGAGCACAGGCAGCACTCGCGGCCATCGAGATCGCGAATTTAAATAAGATTTTGTCTTGATATAGTCTTGCGTTCTTTTATATGCGTAAGCGGACTCAAGCTCGTGAATTCGCGCTCCAAATCCTCTACCAACGGGACGTCAATCCAGAACCTGCTGAGACCTTGACAACCCAGTTTTGGGAGACTCATCCCGCCCCTCCCGAAGTCCGCGAATACACGGAACGGCTGATTCGAGGAACTCTCCTTCATTTAGACGAGATCGACACGGTAGTCTCCAAATACACGGAGCATTGGGAGATTCACCGCATGGCGGTCGTGGATCGGAATATTCTTCGTTTTGCTACCTGTGAACTTCTTTATGTTGAGGAGGTTCCTCCCAAGGTGGTCATCAATGAGGCCGTGAATATCGCCAAAAAATTTTCCCAGGAAGAATCTGGAAAATTTGTCAATGGGATTCTGGATAAAATTAATCACACGGAGCCTCGCAGAAAGGACGAGCCCGTATGAGCCGCGACGAGACATGGATGAAAAGGGCCCTCGCCCTCGCCGAAAGAGGCCGGCCGCATGCGAGTCCCAACCCCCTGGTAGGCGCTGTGGTGGTCCGGAATGGAAAAGTCACCGGGGAGGGTTATCATGCTTACTTCGGCGGCCCCCATGCGGAGGCCGTCGCTTTACGAAAAGCCGGTCGATTCGCCCGGGAAGCGGCGCTTTACGTGACCCTGGAGCCCTGTTCGACCTGGGGAAAAACACCCCCTTGCGTGGACACGATCATCGGAAGCCGGGTCTCGCGCGTGATCATCGGGAGCGCGGATCCCAATCCTGAGAATTATCGATTGGGGATCCGTCAGTTGAAGAAAGCGGGAATTCAGGTGCGAATTGGAGTCCTGGCCCAGGAGGTCCAGAAGCAAAACCCAGGGTTCTTCAAAAGGATGCGGACGGGACTCCCTTTCGTCACTTTGAAAATGGCCCAGTCTTTAGACGGAAAAATCGCCACCGCGGGAGGAGAATCCCGATGGGTTACTTCAGAAACCTCTCGTCGCTTCGTTCATCGGCTGCGGGCCGAAGCCGACGCCGTGCTCGTTGGGAAAAATACTGCCCTCCAAGACAACCCCCGGCTTGAAGCCAAGACGGGAGACCCAAAGCCTTGGCGGGTCGTCCTCGATCCCGATCTGGAGCTTCCCCGAAGCGCCCGAATCTTTAAGGGGGCTCCCTTAACCTTTGTCGCCGTCTCAGAGAAAAGATTGAAAGAAAAAGGGGACAGGCTACTTTTTGGGAAAAAAGTAGCCGGCCCCCACTTTCCACGAATTCTTATTCCGATTCCAGAGAAAGGGAACCGATTAGAACTCAAGGCCCTATTGAGGAAATTGGCCTCTTTAGGTGTGAACCACCTCTTGGTCGAAGGAGGGGGAGAGGTTGCCTGGAGTTTAATTCATGAACGGCTCGTAGACCGTTTTGTATGGATGGTAGCGCCCAAGATCATTGGAGGGCGAAGTGCCAAGACCTCTGTAGAAGGGGAGGGGATTCAGAAACTGGAGAAGGCCTTTTTGTTACGATGGGAGAAGGTCTCGCGTTTAGGGTCTGAGTGGATTTTTGAGGCGGCTCCCCGAAGGGACTAACCGATGTTTACAGGAATCATTCAAAATCAAGCCGTCTTACGCGAGAGAAAAGAGTTTCGAAACCAAATCCATCTCACCTTTGAAATCCTCGGAAGAGGCCTTTCTTTCCGGAGCGGGGAGAGTGTGGCAGTAGACGGGGTTTGTGTGACCGTGACGAGGTTTGGAGGAAAAACATTTTCAGCCGACCTCCTTCCAGAGACACTTCAGTGTACAACGCTGGGAAAGCTCTCTCGGGGGGGGCGAGTTAACCTTGAAAGGTCCTTGAAGGTGGGAGACACCTTGGGCGGCCACTGGGTGACAGGACATGTCGACGGGGTAGGATTCATTCGAAAAATCAAGCGAAACGGAACGAGTTTTCGCTTGCAAATTGAGGCCCCGGCCGATATAATTCGGCGCCTCGTCAAAAAAGGCTCAGTGGCCATTGACGGGATCAGTTTTACCGTTCAGGAAATCGGGAAGCGCTCCTTGGGCGTCGGAGTGATTCCTGAGACTCTGCGAAGGACGACCCTTCAAGGGAAGCGAGTCGGCGAGCGGGTGAATTTGGAAGTCGATTATTTTTCGAAACTGGTCCGACACCTCCTCTTGCGAAATCGCGTCTCCTCCTTGACGGTAAAGGGACTAAAAAAGCAAGGCTTCTGACTCAACGAATGCTCTCCAAAGTGGAAACTGTTAGACCCGGAATGCGCGTTCACAACGTCAAAACGAATCTGGTCGGCCGAACCCGTAACGAACGGATCGTTTCTCAGGCGGAGTGGAAAGACCTCCTCGAGCCCCTTCTCGATCGTTTCCTCCAAGACCCCCAAGTCAAGACCCACAAGGTTTTAATCGGGAAATGGATTGTTCAGTATTTTGGCAATGACGACCACATGTACGAATTCTTCACTCGCAACTGGAAACGGGCCGAACCCGATGCCCCCGCTCATGTTCGAAGCTTTGTTTGGCATGGCGTCAAGGACCGGGACTCGATGAAGGTCTTTCGCGGGGTTCGATCGGAGGAAGAACTGGAGACACTTCGGCTCGCTCTTCTCAAAGATTTTGAGAATCCCAAATACCGTAACGCCTTTAAGGACAGCCGCTTACGAGAAATTGAAAAATATTCCGTAGAGGAGCAGCGCGAAATCGCTCTGTTTGCTCCCTCCACCATTTACTGTGCCGAGGAACAAGCCTTTGTGAGCATCAACACCAATTATTACGGCCAGTTAAAATCAAAATCCTCCCTCGGGCCCTTGGAAGAGATCCTGATCCGCAAGGCTCGGCTGAACGATCGAGGAGAAATTGCGAATCCCAGGGACGTTTGGCTTTCGATGCACGCGGGAAGTGTGGAGTATGTCACCGAAAGTGGGGAGAGGAAAGGGATTGTCCTCATTGCTCCGACCGGAACCGGGAAGTCGACTCAAGGATATGGTTTGGTGGAAGCGAAACCCGAGAACAAACTCCATTCCGACGACTGGGTCTATGTGAATTTGGACACGCGGGAAGTCATCATTTCGGAAGAGCAGTTCTATATGCGGACGAATATCGCCGAGATTTACCCTCACCTCATCCCCCTCCTTGTCAACGAGCCTTTGGAGAACGTGGCGTTTACCCCTGACATCATTCAACGGATCGAATCCTTCGAGTCGGTCGATGATTTCCGGCGTGCGATTGAGGATGGCCGCGTGAGTGGGGAGCAATACCGAAAGATCGTTGAGCAAATGATCGAAAATAACGACGCCCGCTCGCTCATTGACCCGAGGATTATGGTGGGAGAGAAAAAGTTTATCGAATCAACCCGCCTCACGAACCTTTTCCTCCTCAAAAGAGACTTCGACGACTGCATGATTTTAAAAAACCTCACCCCCCAGGAAATGGAAGTCATCATGACTTCGAAGGACAATGTCTCGAATCATGTCTACGGCAAGGTGGATCGGGATGGATACGGCATTCCCACCAAGCGGACCACGGAAATTTATTACAACCCTTACCTTTGTGTCGTCGAAGTCGACCGTGAAAAAGGAAAAATCGGGCCGCTGGATCAGATTCGAATCGAGGCCTACCGAACCTTAGCGCGAATGTCGGAAGTGAAGGTGTCTTGGATCAATACGCGGCTTGCCGCCAACCAAACTCAGCTTTGCCTCCGCAAATTCTTGGAAGGGGGAGGGGACGAGATCCGGATCCTTAAGGGCTGCGAGATCGAAGAAGTCCTTCTCACAAAACTCCGACTCACCAAAGTCGATAAGCCTCCGGCGGACGGCCACCGCTCGATTGATCGGGTGGGGCTTTATGACCCCTCCCGCGAGGAGGTCGAAGTCGTGGCCTTCTACGGCGAGGGGAGGCTGATAGAGGCCCTCGCCCTCGCCAAATCGGGAAAGGTCCCGAGGCAGCTCCGAAGTTATTCCGAGGGAACAACGGAAGAATTTTTAAGAAAAAACGAGGGCGTGAGCGCTCGAGAACTCTTACGTCATTGAAGCTTTTTTTGATTCGTCACGGGGAGACTCCTTGGACCGTCGCTAAGCGGTATCAGGGAACGACGGATGTTCCCCTGAGTCGTAAAGGGATCCGACAGGCGAAAGCAATCGCTCAGGCCCTCGGGCCCTATCGTCCTTCCCGCCTTTATACCTCCACGCTCCGACGGGCCCGCGAAACAGCCCGGAGGATGGCCTGCGAACTGGGGTTGCGGCCGGTGGCGGACGGGCGACTCAACGAAATTAATTTTGGCGAGTGGGAGGGTGCCTATTACCCTCGTTTGTCCAACAAGGCCGGCGCCCCGTTCCGGAAATGGCGAGAAGGAAAACTCGGGAAACCTCCCGGAGGTGAAAGTATCCGTTCGCTTTCACGGAGAGTCGGTCAATTCTTTAGAGAAATTCTAAGGAGTCATCCTGAGGAAACAGTAGCTGTTGTCTCCCACGGCGGCCCTATCAAAATGTTTCTTTTCAAAGCCCTCAAAGCCGCGTCCTGTTCGATCTGGTCTTTCCGTATTGACCCCGCCTCGATTTCGCTCATTGAAGGAAACTCAAACCTCCTCGAGATTGTTTGGACCAATGGGACAGACCACCTGTCACTGGCGAGAAGCCGGAGGAGGGGCTGGCAATGAGGGGGAAACCTTCCGTCACCCTCGTCACGGGAGGAAGCCGGTCTGGGAAGAGCCGGTTTGCTTGCGAGAGAATGCTCCGCTTTTCACGAAAAGTTTTTCTGGCGACCGCGGTCGCGACGGATCCTGAAATGGTCCAGAGGATCGAAAGGCACAAAAGGGAAAGAGGTCCTGAGATCCTCACGGTTGAAGAACCGGTGCATCTGGCCGAAGCCATTCGTCACGAGGCCCCTTCCGCGGATGTGATTTTGGTGGATTGCCTCACGTTCTGGTTGAATAATTTATTTCATTACCGGGGAAGCTCTGTTTCCAAAGAGATCGAAGATTTTTTGGAAGTTCTTGGCGCCAGACCCCCCTCGTTCATTCTCGTGACGAATGAAATTAATATGGGCGTGATTCCCAACGATCCTTTGTCGCGCGAGTTTGTCGACCGGCAGGGGTGGCTCAATCAGGAGGTGGCCCGCCGTGCTGACGAGGTCATTCTGATGGTGGCGGGGATTCCGCAAGTATTGAAACACGAGCGTCATTGCGAGCCCCGTCTGCTTCGTTTGCGAAGCAAACGGACGGGGCGAAGCAATCCCATTGAGATTACTTCACCCTTTCAAGGCCCGCAATGACGATCAAGGACCCCCTTGAATCTTGGCGTCAGAGGACTCTCGCGATTCGTCCCTTGGACCCCGTCTGGAAAGAAAAAGCACGCGAGAGGCTTCGGGAACAGACACGACCGGAGGGGA
>CAZUJQ010000054.1:0-15515 GCA_964620805.1 uncultured Planctomycetales bacterium
TCGAAAGCCTTTCTTCTTACGACAATATTTTCAAAAATTTGCCAAACTCAAGTAAAGGAGATTTCCATGGTCCCTGAGAAAATCACCTATGATGGGAAGATCCTGGCAATGATTATTGATGCCAAGAAGGCAGCCAAGGGAATAACATTTTATACTCCCGATGATAATGCGCTCCAAATAGGCACATTGATTCACCCCAAGGGAAAAATCATACGAGCCCATATTCATTGTCCAGTCAAAATAGAGAGAACGGCTTCGTTACAGGAAGTTTTGTACATAGAAAAGGGCAAGGTAAAAGTTATATTTTATACCGACGTTGGCAAGCGAATAAAGTCAAAGATTCTTAGGAAGGGTGATATGATCCTTTTGATGGAAGGTGGTCATGGTTTCGAAATCTTGGAATCAACCAGGATGATTGAGGTGAAGCAAGGACCGTACATTCTCGAGAGTAGAAAAGATTTGAATGTCGAAAATAGAAAATGATACCCATCTGCATCCCTTTTTTAGGTAAAAATGAGAGAAAATATATTCTAAGTTGTCTTAGAGATAACTGGATTTCTTCTTCCGGTAAGTACATTGCGGCCTTCGAAGAAGCATTCAGTCACTATTGCGGTAAAAAATATGGTATTACAACAACGAATGGTACAACGGCGCTTCATCTGGGATCGGTGGCGTTGGGGTTACACCCTGGCGATGAGGTCATTATGCCGAGTTTTACGATTGCCTCAACCACCTTTGCGACACTCTACTGTGGGGGAAAACCAGTTTTTGTAGATTCTACACGTGACACTTGGAATATTGACGTTAACAAGATTGAAGAAAAAATCACTAAAAAAACAAAAATTATTATGCCGGTCCATATTTACGGTCATCCCTGTGATATGGACCAGATTATGAAAATAGCCAGAAAATATCATGTGTATGTCGTTGAGGATGCTGCCGAGGCCCATGGGGCAGAGTATAAAGAAAAAAAGGTGGGTGGTATTGGGGATGTGGGGTGTTTCAGTTTTTACGGCAATAAGATCATTACCTGCGGTGAAGGGGGGATGATTGTAACGAACAATCGCGCAGTCGCTTCTAAATGCCGGTCTTTAAGAAACTTGGCGTTTTTAGAAAAAAAACGTTTTTGGCATAAAGAGCTCGGCTTCAATTACCGGATGACGAATATGCAGGCGGCCTTGGGGTTAGCCCAATTTGAGAAAATTGAAGCGTTGATTCAGCGCAGGCGCGAAAATGCGGGGATATACCACTCCCTTTTGTCGAGAATACCTGGCTTAACGTTGCCGATCGAGAAGGAGGGGGTTCGCAACGTCTACTGGATGTATGGCTTACTTGTTGAAAAAGACTTTGGCATAAGCCGAGGTCAACTCATTAAAAGGCTGCAGACAAAAGGAGTTGAAACTCGGCCATTCTTTTTACCGATGCATGAGCAGCCGATCTTGAAAAAAATGGGCCTCCTCGATGGTGAGCGTTACCCCGTAGCTGAGGAGATTTCCCAAAAGGGGCTTTACCTTCCTTCCAGCAGTGGCTTAAAAATAAGCGAGATCGAATATGTCTGCGAGGCCATCGCAAAGGCAAGGGTAAGACGCTGATGATCTTCAATCAATATGCGGGTTATTACGATGTATTTTACAAAAAGAAAAATTACAACAAGGAATGCGATTTTTTAGAAAAATTGTTCAAGAAGTATCTCAACCGAACCCCCAAAACTATTTTAGACCTTGGCTGCGGCACGGGCGGGCATATGATTTCACTGGCTCGGCGCGGTTATCAGGTGACAGGGCTTGACAGTTCCTTGCCCATGCTTAAGATAGCGAGAGAAAAATGTGAAAGGCTCAAGCTGGCGGTTAAGTTTTATAGAAACCGCATAGAAAAATTTGGCTTAGAAAAAAAATTTGATATTGTTTTATGTATGTTTTCGGTGATTGACTATCTTATTAAAAAAAGCGACCTTAAAAAGAGCCTAAAAAATATCGGCTGTCACATGAAAAAGGATGCGCTTTTTATTTTTGATTTTTGGAACGCCGATGCGGTTTGTAAATTTTATGCGCCAGAGAAAAAAGGGATATTTTCCTTTAACGGAAACACCGTTGAACGGTATTCTCGTACGAGGCTTTTTCCCTTTCGGCATCTTTGTGAAGTTGATTATCGATGCACCATCAGGCAAAAGAAAAATTTAATCCAGCGGTTTAGGGAAAAACATGTCGTGAGGTATTTTTCTATTGCCGAGATGATCCAGCTTCTTAAGGGCGAGCATTTTAATGTCCTAGGGGTTCATCCGTTTCTTAACATGAATGGCAGGATAAAAATGAATACCTGGGATGTGACCTGTGTCTGTAAAAAAAAGCAATGAGTTGTTATGAAAATCATTTTGGCGGCAAAAAGCGTTTATCCGTTTCATCCCTTTGGCGGGGTTCAAAAATATGTGTATTATCTGGCGAAATATTTAACAAAGGAAGGCATCGATTTAGAGATTGTCGCTCCGCTGGATGACGGCAAGGAAAGGACAGAGGTCTTTGAAGGTGTCCGCTACCAATTCCTTAAACCTTCGATTTATCGTTATCTCGAATATCCCATCGGATGGCTGGGGGTCCACCTTTTTAATTATACCTTAGCGAAATATTTAAGAGACAAGGATTTTGACGTGTTGCACAGTTTTGACATGGTTTCTTATCAATACCTGCAGAGGCCGCACAGGAGGCCTGTCATTGCACAGATTTTTTCCGACAATTATCTCAGCAACCCCATTTCTTTTCAAAACCCATTCAACTCTCTGAGCCTCTTTGGTTATAAAAACGAGAATATCAAGAAGCAAAAAATAAGGATATCGCCCTTTTCCAAGAGGGGAATCAAGCTGAGATATTTTCCGCAGTACTCTTTTAAGATCAGACCTATGTATTTTTGCCTCAAGAACGCTGATATGATTTTCTTTGAAGAAGAGATGTTCCGCTGTGATGTTGAGGAACTCTTTAGGCTGCAGGGTGAGAAGCATAGCGTTCTTCCGGCAGGAATAGACCTTTCTTTGATTAACGAAAAAACAAAGGTGCCGTCTCTCACACGCTCGTCGTTGGGTTTGAGCGCTAAAGACCTTGTTTTGATAACAGTCAACCGCTTAGCGGCCGATAAAGGGGTGGACAAACTTGTCTTGGCGTTAGAAGAGGCCCTTCACGAAATTCCTCGGCTCAAGCTCATGATCGTCGGCATGGGTTATCAAGAAAAGGAAATCCTTCAGTGGGTCAGAGAGCGTAAGCTGACAGATTATATACGCCATTTTAAAAACCTGCCTGAGGATGATTTATATGATTTATACCGTCTTTGCGACATTTACATTTCTGCGTTTTCATATCCGGGTTCGAGTATGAGCACCTTGGAGGCCATGGCGTGCGGTCTTCCCATCATCACGGCAGCCCAGCCTTGGCTCATTAGAAATCAGGAAAACGGTATCTTGATCGAAGACAATGACCCCCATCGGATCAAAATGGCGGTCTGCGAACTTATTCAGGGTCATCGCTTGAGAGAAAAAGGCAGGATTTCCCAAGAGATCGCCGGAAAGTACGATTGGCAGAATATCGCCAAGGAGGCGGTAAAACGATACAAGGAACTTCTGGGCATTAAATAGGGACGATGGAATCTATTGATATCTGCGGTGTCCGGGTGAGTGCTGTCAATCTTGCAAGTGCCTGCGATAGTGTTTCCGGCTGGATAGGGGAGGGCACCAAGACCTATGTCTGCGTTGTCCCTGTCTCAACGATTGTTGCATGCCAGTCCGACACAAATTATTTAGATGTCATTAACAATGCCGGGATGGCCACTCCTGATGGCATGCCTTTGGTTTGGTTAGGTCAGTGGCGTGGCTATCGCGACATCAGACGCACTTATGGTCCTGATTTGATGTTGGCCCTTTGTGATTTAAGCCAAAAAAGGGGATATCGACATTTTCTCTATGGTGGCTCACGGGAGACCTCTCAACTCCTTGAGGACTTGCTTAAAAAGCAATTTCCCCATTTGAATATTGTAGGGAGATTATCTCCCCCTTCCCGGCCTTTACATACCCCAGAAGACCCTCAGGCGATTGAAGAGATCAATAGAACTAACGCCGACATCCTATGGGTAGGATTGGGTTCTCCAAAACAGGATTTTTGGATGGCGCAGCATCGCCCACAACTGACGGTGCCTGTCATGATAGGAGTGGGAGCGGCCTTCGATTTCCTGGCGATGACGAAAAAACAAGCCCCGCGCTGGATGCAACAGGCGGGTTTGGAATGGTTTTTTCGACTTTGCTGTGAGCCAAAAAGGTTATGGAGAAGATATCTTATCGGCAATTCAAAATTTATTTACTATTTGCTGCAGGATAGCTTGAAACAGACATTTCGGAGACGTAGAAAAAAATGAGATTCAGAACTCTTATCATCAAGACCACATACCTCATTATCGATCTGTGTTGTTTATATCTTGCTATTTATCTTTCCTGCCTTATGCGTCAGAAACTTATTCTTTTTCCGCTTTCGTTTTCCAATTTTCTCGTTGGTGAAACCAACCCTTTTCGTTTTGTCTTCTTATTTTGGATGTTCACGACGGTGTTTTTCTTAAGCTCCAACAATTTATATCAGACGCGTCGAGAGGTCCAAGAAGGTATAGAGATTTGGCTTGTGATCAAGTCGGTTTTCTCAGCCTCCTTTTTAACCATCGTAGCGATTTACGTGCTTAAAATACACAATTTTCCCAGAACGGTTTTCATGAATGCGACTTTGGGAATAATCATTCTTTTGTCGCTTTGGAGGGTCGCCAAAAGAGTGTTTGTCGAATATATCGTTTCCCACGGTTATAACAATTTTAATGCCTTGATCATTGGTGCCGGGAAGATCGGTATCGCCTTAGCTCAAGAGATCAGAAAACGACCAGGTCTGGGGATCAAAGTAATTGGTTTTTTGGATGATTTCAAGGCCAACACCGCTGACAATTCAGACGTAAAGATCTTAGGTAAAATTTCTGATTTTACAGATATTGCCCGTCGAGAATTTATCAACAAGATTTTTATTACGATTCACCATGACAGTGGGGCCTTTTTGAAACTCTTGGAGGAGGCCAAAGAGCTTGGGGTTACGGTGCGTGTGATCCCAGAAGGCTTCGATATGACAACGGGAGATTTTTTAAAGTATAATATTGGTTTTATTCCTGTCCTTGAATACGTTGAGGAACAGATCCTGCGCCGGCACACTGGCAAGAGGACTTTCGATCTTTTCATTAGTCTTATCGCTATTGTTATTCTTACTCCCGTTTTCCTCTTGATTGGTATTCTCATTAAGCTCGATAGTTACGGACCGATTTTTTATAAATCAAAGCGTTATGGTCGAAAAGGAAAATTTTTTTATATGTATAAATTCCGTAGCATGGTCCGGGATGCCGATAAGGTCATGCCTCTCCTTCGCTCGCAGAGCGAAGTAGATGGGCCGATCTTTAAGATGAAGAAAGATCCACGAATCACTCGCTTTGGGAGTTTTTTGAGACGATACAGTTTGGATGAATTGCCTCAAATCCTCAATGTCTTAAAAGGCGATATGAGCTTGGTGGGGCCTCGTCCTTTGCCGATTGATCAGATGGAGAAGGAAGATTTACGGCAACTGAAGAGACTCGAAATCCAACCCGGCATGACAGGGCTCTGGCAGATTCGAGGGAGAAGCGATATTTCTTTCTCGCGATTGTTGAAGTGGGATATATGGTATATCAATAACTGGTCTTTTTGGCTTGATATTAATATTCTTCTCCAAACGATTCCTGTCGTTCTTCGAGGGAAGGGGGCCTACTAGATGGATTATCGCTATCGGATAGATAAAATTGATTCGGGTATAAGATTTTTTCTTTATATTCTTATTTTTTGGTTACCGTACAGTATTGCCGTTATTGAGAGTTGCGTTGTGATTGCGCTTATTTTGTGGCTGGTTAAGGCAGGCCTCTTATTTTTTAATGGTAATCAAAGTCGTCGTAAGGCACCTAAAAGATTATTAAATTTAAGGATGGCTTTCTTTCCTGAGCCAAGTTTTTTAGACCAGCCGATTGCTTTCTTTCTTTTCTTTTGTATCCTGTCTTTGGTGGGAAGTGTATATCTAAAGCAGTCCCTCCATGGCTTTTTAAGCAAGATTCTGGAATGGTTTATTGTTTATTTTCTTGCCATCAACTTCTTAACCAAGAAAAAGCATATAGCTATCTCTATGTCCCTTTTCATTTTTACTTCTTTATCAATCAGTTTCGATACTCTCATTCAATCTTATATCACCCATAGAGATATCTTCTTTGGTTCACCCATGGGACCGGAAGGGGCAACGGCGGCGTTTAAGCACTCAAATAATTTAGGGGGATATTTGAACTTTATCGTGACCCTCCTATTTAGTTTACTCTTTCTGCCAGCAGCTAAAAAATATCACAAGGTTTTTTTGTTTGTTGCCTTTTTTATCACGGCATGGTCTTTAGTGTTAAGTTCTTCACGTGGCGCGTGGTTGGCAAGCACGTTGGGAATTCTGCTTTGTTTATTTTTTCTCCATCGGAAATGGATGTACCCCGTTGGGATAAGCCTTTTAGCCCTCTATATCAGTTTTTATATTCCTTTATTATCTGGCATAGAAAGAAGGGGAATAAAATCCACCCATGCCACCTTCCAAAACGTTGAGTGGAGAGTAGAAATTTGGCAGGACAGTTTAAAGATGATCAAAGAAAGACCTTTCTTTGGCCATGGGGTCAATACCTTTATGAGACTTTTTCAACATTACCGGCGAGAACCATCTTCTATAATCCTTCCCCCCACCTATGCTCATAACTGTTTTATTCAACTCACCGCGGAAGTAGGTCTAGGTGGTCTTATAGCGTTTCTATGGATATTCATTCTATTATTTAAAGAAGTAGGCTCAAAAATTATTTTAGAAATAGGGAAAATTACTATTCACGAGAAAACAAAAGTCCAACCCGGTAGTTTTGTTACCTCTCGATTTCAGGAAGGGGTTACAGACTCTAAAGATATTTTGTTGTATTTATCCGTTGGCCTCGTAGCAGGAATGGCTGCTTTCTTGACTCAGAGTTTCTTTGATACCAATCTATATTCTTTGCAACTTTCCGTATTGTTTTGGTTGATGACTGGAATCTTAGTTGCGGTTTATAAATTGTTGAATGTCCAGCGTGGGCATGGTATAAAATTAGCTCAATAATTAAAAGGTTAGATGATGCCGAAGAGAAAAAAAGCGCTTATTACGGGTATAACCGGACAAGACGGTTCCTATCTTGCTGAATTTCTCCTGAAGAAAGATTATGAGGTCTATGGAATTATCCGTCGATCCAGCTCATTCAATACAGATCGGATCGACCATCTTTATCGCGATCCCCATGAAAAAGACGTCCATTTGAAGCTGGTCTACGGGGATCTCAATGATGCGAGCTCATTGAATCGGATTATGAAGACCATCAAACCCGATGAGATTTATAATTTAGGGGCGCAAAGCCATGTGAAAGTCAGTTTCGATATTCCCGAGTACACCTGCGAAGTCGGGGCGTTGGGCGCTGTTCGATTATTGGAGGCGATACGGGATTCAGGGATTAAAGCAAAATTTTATCAAGCCTCGAGTTCGGAGATGTTCGGGAATGCCGAGGAATTTCCCCAGAATGAGAACACCCCCTTCCGCCCCCGAAGCCCTTACGCGGCGGCTAAGGCATTTGCTTATTGGATGACCATCAACTACCGAGAGGCTTATCAAATGTTTTCCTGTAACGGCATCCTCTTTAATCACGAATCCCCTCGCCGGGGAGAGACCTTTGTCACAAGGAAGATCACGATGGCCTTAGCAAAAATCAAATACGGCCTTCAAAAGAAATTGTATTTGGGGAATTTAGAAGCAAAAAGGGACTGGGGATTTGCCGGGGATTATGTGGAGGCCATGTGGCTTATGCTGCAGCAGGATAAGCCCGATGACTATGTTATCGCCACCGGAGAAACTCATTCTGTTAGAGAATTCCTCAACGAAGCGTTCGGTTATGTTAGCTTAAATTGGCGCAAGTATGTCGAAATCGACAAACGGTATTTTCGGCCCACAGAAGTCGACCGTTTAATAGGCGATAATTCAAAGGCCAGGGACGTCTTGAAATGGAAACCTAAGGTTTCATTTCAACAATTGGTTAGGATGATGGTAGATAGTGACATGGCCTTGATCAGAAGAATTCTCCATGGCACCAAGAAGTAGAGATCAGCCATGAGATTCTGGGAAGATAAAAGAGTTCTTGTCACGGGTGGGACTGGTTTTCTGGGACGATATGTTGTCCAAGAACTCAAGAGAAAAAAGTGCGAGAGGATCTTTACCCCACGCAGGAAAGAGTATGATCTGCGCAGTCTCGATTCAATTAAGAGATTATTGGATCTTACCCAGCCGGACATTATTATCCATCTCGCTGCCGTGGTCGGAGGCATCGGCGCCAATAAGGAAAACCCCGGCCCATTTTTTTTCGATAACGTCATGATGGGCGTTTTGCTCATGGATGAGGCGCGTCGTTTGGGTGTCAAAAAATTCGTGGCGATCGGAACAATCTGCGCCTATCCCAAATACACAAAAGTTCCTTTTAAAGAAGAAGATCTCTGGGACGGCTATCCCGAAGAGACCAATGCCCCCTACGGGTTGGCAAAAAAGATCCTCCTTGTCCAGTCGCAGGCCTATAGACAGCAATATGGTTTTAATTCTATTTTTCTTCTGCCAGCCAATTTGTACGGGCCGGGGGATCATTTCTATCCTCTCGAGGATTCCCATGTGATTCCTGCCTTAATTAAGAAATGCATCGATGCTCAGATCAAAGGTAAAAAATCGATTACCGTCTGGGGAACGGGTAAGCCTACCCGGGAATTCCTTTACGTTGCGGACGCGGCGCGCGCCATCGTCCTTGCCGCTGAAAAGTACAATTCGCCAGAACCCATCAACATCGGCACCCATACCGAGATCTCAATTCGGAATTTGGTGCGATTAATCGTTCAAGCCTCGGGCTTTAAAGGTAAGATTAAATGGGACACCTCAAAACCGGATGGTCAGCCCCGGCGTTGCCTCGATGTTTCTCGTGCCAAGAAGGCCTTTGGTTTCCAGGCTACGACGAAACTGAAAGACGGACTCCCCAAAACTATTGCCTGGTATAAAAAGCAAATCGGGCTAAGGGAAGTTGGCTAGTGGCTAAAGGGAATAACAGTTTCCATGAACAAAATGACAATCAAAGATATCGACCTTAAAGGCAAGAGAGTCCTTATGCGTGTTGACTTTAACGTCCCCCTTGATAAAGATTTGAGAATCATGGATGACCGGAGGATTCAAGAGGCGCTGCCCACGATCCGTTACGCGCTCAAGGACGGCGCAAAAAAGATCATTTTGATGAGTCATCTGGGCCGTCCCCAGGATCAAGTCGTCGAAGGGCTTAAGTTAACTCCCGTGGCCCGCCGATTGGAAGAACTTTCACAGGAGAAAGTCTTGAAACTCGATGATTGCGTGGGAGAGGCCGTCCGGCAAAAGATTCAAAACGCCACCGAGCGGGTCATTCTCCTGGAAAATCTGCGTTTTCACAAGGAAGAAGAAAAAAACGATCCCACCTTTGCCAAAAGCCTGGCGAGCCTGGCGGACATTTATGTCAATGACGCTTTCGGGACCGCCCACCGCGCTCATGCCTCAACCGCGGGCATCGCCCAATTCTTACCGGCGGTGGCGGGATTTCTTATGGAAAAAGAAATCCGCTACCTGGGGGCGGCTCTCCATAATCCCCGGAAACCTTTCATGGTCATTTTAGGAGGAGCTAAGGTCTCAGATAAAATCAATCTGATTGAAAATCTGCTTCCCAAGGTTGATGCCTTTGTTATCGGTGGAGGCATGGCCTACACGTTTCTTAAGACCCAGGGCAAAAAGATCGGCCATTCGATCTGCGAGAACGACAAGCTGGATATGGCTAGACACATTCTGGAAAAAGCCAGAAAATCCAATGTGGCGGTGGCCTTGTCCTCGGATTTTGTGGTCGTGACCAAGTTTGACTCTTCAGCGGATATGGAGATAGTGAAAGAAATCCCGGATGGCTGGATGGGTGTGGATATCGGCCCTGAAACGTGCCAGCGCTTTAAGGGAATTCTCTCAAAAGCGAGGACCATTGTTTGGAACGGCCCGTTGGGCGTTTTTGAAAACGACGATTTTGCCAAAGGCACCCAGGAGATTGCCGAATACGTTGCTGGCCTCAAAGGCGTCACCACCATTATCGGTGGGGGAGACTCAGCAGCGGCCATCGCTAAATTCCAACTCGAGGACAAGATGACGCACATCTCAACGGGAGGAGGCGCTTCCCTGGAGTTCTTAGAAGGGAAAGAACTCCCGGGGATCAAAGCCCTTCGGGATAAAACATAAAAGTTGGGTCTTCAGAATGCGGCGAAAAATCATTGCGGGCAACTGGAAAATGAACAAGACATCCTTTGAGGCTGTGGATTTGGCCAACAACCTCAAGAGAGAACTCTCGGATGTCAACGAAGTCGATATCGTTGTTTGTCCGCCTTTTAGCTTTCTGGGGGACGTTCACGACGTTTTATTGGATACGACCATTGAGCTGGGGGCCCAAAATCTCCATTGGGAGGATTTCGGCGCTTTTACCGGGGAAGTCTCGGCCCCGATGCTTAAAAGTGTGGGGGTTAAGTATGTGATCATAGGTCACTCCGAAAGGCGGCAATTTTTTGGGGAGACCGATGAAACGGTGAGAAGGAAAATCAAGGCCGCCCTTAAGAACGGCTTAACGTCGATTGTCTGTATTGGTGAGAATCTTAAAGAAAGAGAGGAAAACCGGACCTTGGCGGTTCTCAAAAAGCAGTGCGAGGGTTCTTTCAATGACTTTGCCCAACAAGAAATCCGAGGAATCGTGATCGCCTACGAACCGGTTTGGGCGATTGGCACTGGAAAAACCGCCACTTCAGCTCAGGCCCAGGAGGCCCATCGCTATATCCGTGATCTTTTGGCGCAAATGTACGATGAAGAAACCTCCGAGACGATCCGCATTCAATACGGCGGAAGCGTCAAGCCGGAAAATACGCTGGATTTAGTTTCCCAGAAAGATATCGATGGGGCTTTGGTAGGAGGGGCGAGTCTGGAGGCGGTGAGTTTTGTGAAGATCGTGAAGGACTGTTGTGGGGCTTTAAAAGAATAAGTAAAGCAGAAAAGGCTAAATCACTTGAGTTTGGCAAATTTTCGAATTTGTCGTCGGAAAAGTCTCTCGGATCGCAAAAACAGGTTTTCGATACCACAAAATTGCTTTCTCGACGAGAACTACCTGAAAATACGGCCCAAAAGCCCGAAAAAGTGCCAAACTCAAGTAAATCACAAATCCCAATACACAAATTACAGACAAATGACAATACCCAATGACCTAAATTTTGACATGCCTTGAATTCAGAGGCTGCTTTGGGTTTGCGTATTGTGATTTCGGAATTGTCCATTGTTTGTGATTTGTAATTTGTATATTTGAGAGATTATTGAAAGGTCTACGAAAATGGGCATTGTAATTTTTCTACACACGGTTGTTTCCATTCTTCTGGTCATGATTATCTTGATGCAGTCAGGACGGGGCGGGGGCTTAACGGAGGCCTTTTCTCCGGCAGAATCCCTCTTCGGTGCCAAGACCAATGTCGTTTTGGTCAGAGCAACGGCCGTTTTGGCGGGAATCTTTCTCGCGACATCCTTGACTCTGGCTTTTCTTTCTTCCAAAAGGGAGCGGTCCTTGATGACCGACCGACCCTTCGGGCAGACCCCAGCGCAAGCGACGACCAACAGCCATGGGCCATAGATGTTTGAAATTTTGTTTTGTTTTGATAACAGGGCTGGTCTTTGCCGCCACGAATGTCTCTGGCCGGCCTTCGGCAAAACAAGACAAATACGGCGGCCAGATGGTCTTAGCCGCCAGTTCTGATCCTAAATCTTTCAATGCCATCCTGGCCAAAGAGACATCCACCACCCGGGTCACGGATCTTCTCTTCGAGGGATTAACCCGCGTCAACGGGATCACCTTGGAGGTGGAACCCAATCTCGCCCAACGCTGGGAAACCAGCGCCGACGGCCGGGAATGGATTTTTCACCTTCGCCCCGGAGTCCAATGGTCGGATGGTCGCCTTTTCAGCGCGGATGACGTTGTCTTTACTTTTAATGAGCTTATTTATAATGAAAATGTCCCGACCTCTGCCCGGGATGTCTTCACGGTCAACGGAAAAATTTTCAAGGTTGAAAAGCTCGATAGTCGCACGGTCAAATTCACTCTTCCCGCCAAATTCGCGCCCTTCCTTAAGGGGATGAGCCAGGAGATCCTTCCCAAGCACAAACTCAAAAAAACGGTGGATTCGGGAAACTTCAACTTCACGTGGGGGATTGATACGAACCCCAAAGAGATCATTGGCACCGGACCCTATCGTCTGGTCAGTTATCGTCCGGGGGAACGATTGGTCTTTGAAAGAAATCCCCGTTATTGGAAATTCTCAAAACAAAATGAGCGGCTGCCCTATATTTCAAAGATCATCTATCTCATTGTGCCCAATCCTGAGACGGTCCTTTTGAAATTCATGGAAGGGGATCTCGATTATTGTCCTTTGCGCGGCATGGATTACCCGCTTCTTAAGCCTAAGGAAAAACAAGGGCATTTTACCATTTACGACACCGGACCCGACTTTGGCAGTAACTTCCTTATATTTAACCAGAATTCCGGGGTGAACCCCAAGACCCGCAATCCTTTTGTCGATCCCCCGAAGTTGGCCTGGTTCACCAACCGCGACTTCCGACGGGCCGTGGCGCACGCCATTGATAAAAAGCGGATCATTGATATCCTGATGAACGGCCTGGGGTACCCGCAGGACGCCGCGCTGAGCCCCTCGGCCGGGCTTTTTTACAATCCTGAGGTGATAAAGCATGAATATGATCTTGAAAAAGCCAAGGTCCTATTACGCGAGGCAGGTTTTATGGATCGAGATGGGGATGGCACTATCGAGGATCCTCACCATCATCCTGTGGAGTTCAATCTCTACACAAATTCCAATGCCTCAGAGAGAATTCAAATTGCCGGGATGATCCGCCACGATCTGGAACAACTGGGAATGAAAGTTAATTTTCAGGTCTTGGAATTTAATAGCTTGGTCAGCAAGCTGACTTCCACCTTTGCGTGGGAGGCGATTCTGATTGGACTGACGGGCGGCGTGGAGCCGCATTTTGGAAAAAATGTCTGGTCTTCTTCCGGTCAGCTCCACATGTGGCATCCTTTGCAGAAATCTCCCGCCACCTCCTGGGAGAAAAGAATCGATGAGATCTTTGATCTGGGAGTTCAGGAGCTGGATGAGGCCAGAAGAAAAGTTTTGTACGACGAGTACCAGCATATCGTCTCCCGGGAATTGCCGGTCGTTTTTACCGTGCTGGAGGCCAACATTTTTGCCGTCCGCAATAAGTTTGGCAATTTAAAACCGACCAGCTATGGCGGGGCGTTTCATAATCTGGAGGAGATATATATTAAGGAATGATATTATTAGAGAAGCAATTTTTTAACTTGAGGTCGCAAAATGCGACCTCAAGTTGGGGCGGTCGTCGGTATTTGCCGTATGTTTTTACCGAACAGGGTGTGGCTATGCTCTCCAGCGTTTTAAATAGCGAAAGGGCAATTCAAGTCAACATTAGGTAATTCTTAATTGGCGATTAGTTGGCGATTAGAAAAACCTACGGCTGCCCCCACAGGTTCCTACGGAACCTAAGCGGGGGGGCACCCATGTCTAGGTTTCTACAAAAACAGGAGGCGTTTGCATGAAAGTTTTTGTAGAAACCTATGGGTGACCGTACATCTCTCTATGGTGAAATGCTTCTGAAGCTGATTAATGCGATAAGTCATTGATTGAATGGTTATATAAAACTTTGACCTCTTCGGCAAGAAAATAATCCTTTCGACCCCCTTTGTTTCCTCTAGTTTCCTTCCAAATCAAATATTGACTTTTTTGACCTTACAGGTTATATTTATCACAATGATAATCAAACGCAATATTCTCAATCAATTGCAACAAGAATTAACCCAACCAGAGATCCTCATTCTCCTAGGACCCCGTCAAGTCGGCAAGACAACCCTTTTGAAGATGCTGCAAGAATTTTGTGTGCACAAGGGGCTGGCGACGGCCTTTTTTGATCTTGAGCAGCCATCCATTTTGGCAGAATTTAACCGTTCGGATAAAGAAATCATCCAAAAAATCTTTGAATCCGGCGATGTCGTCTTTATCGATGAATTCCAGTATGTTGCTAACATCTCAAAAATTTTCAAAGCGATCTTCGATTCGAAACGGAAAATCAAGATCGTCTGTTCCGGCTCGTCGTCTTTGGAAATACACAAACATTTAAAAGAAAGTCTTGCCGGCCGCCGGTTTCTCTATCGCATCTATCCGTTATCCTATTCTGAAATCCGTAACGCCTTCAAAGATTATCTCTTCGAAGAATACCTTAAATTCGGAGGGATGCCGGGATTAACCCAAACGGACTCAGCTGAAAGAAAACAACAGATTTTAAATGAACTTCTGGGCAGTTACATTCTCAAAGACGTTAAGTCGCTGGTCAAAGAAGAGAATATCCGCGCCTTTAATCATCTGCTCTACCTTTTGGCGGAAAACCAGGGATCGACAATTTCTGTAAACTCATTGGCCAATGAGGTAGGGATGAGTTCCAAGGCCGTCAATCATTATCTTGATATTCTCGAACAGACGTATGTGAATTACCGCATCAGCAGTTATTCCAAGAATCTTGGCAATGAGTTGAAGAAATCCTGCAAAACCTATTTATATGATCTCGGCATCCGCAACGTCTTGCTCAAGGATTTCTCAGGGCAGCCGGAGAGAAAAGATTACGGTGTTATCCTTGAATCTTTTGTGTTTTTGAAACTTCAGACCATATTGAAGCCTAACATGGAGATCAAATTTTGGAGGACCAAAGACGGTGGAGAGGTGGATTTTATTTTACTGAAAGACCGCAAACCCATTCCCATAGAAGTCAAGGCGACGATTGAAAAATCCGAGATTCCTTCTGGTCTAAAAAGATTTTTGGCCCGCTATCCCGCCGTTTCATCGGCCTACGTGATCAATGGAACCATCAATGACCAAAATAGTTTCGGCAAATGCCGGATACAGTATTTGACATTCGACCGGTTTGCCGAGGATTTTCAGGTATAAAAGGCTAAGCCTTAGGGCAAGCATCGAGAATGACGGCAGATTTGCCTTGAGGAAAAATGGACCTTTTGTGAGCTAAATGAGCCAAAAACGAAAATTGCCGACTTAACCCGTTCCATATATAAGTGGGTTCTATGATTAAAACCAAATCCATCTTCATCGAGACCTACGGCTGCTCCCACAGATTTGCTATCGCAAACCTAAACGTGGGAGCAGCCGTAGGTCTCTACAAAAACAGGAGGCGTTTGCATAAGGAGCGCCAAGAAAGCTTATAAGCTCCAGTCGGTGAGAATCCGACGTGTGCAAA
>CAZUJQ010000055.1:0-15194 GCA_964620805.1 uncultured Planctomycetales bacterium
ATTATACTATTGCTCCCGACGATAAATAGGCAAGTAATTTCATTACAGTCCCTAATCTTGATATTCGCGTCTCATAGATAGATCACCTCATCAAGTATGAAGCGGCCAATCCGGGGTTTTAATGCGCTTTTCATAACAAGATCAACTTTAACCTTAAGAATCTTCCCTAAATAATTCTCCATCTCAATAAATTTAAAAAATCCTGGAACTCGCGAGAACTCAACGAGCACATCTAAATCGCTATTTCTTTTTTGTCCGCCTCGGACATAGGAGCAAAAAAAGCCGATTTCTTTAACCTTGAATTGTCTCTTAAGGATAACTTTGTGTTCCTTCAAAATTCTCTTAAGATGTTCTATATTCCGCATTGTGATTCCTCCCATCCCTATTTTTACCATCTCAGAGGATTCTTCCACGCCTGCCTTAAATCACCCATATCAGCCCTAACACACACCTTGCCATCGATCCCATAGACGACGAATCCCGGGCCCTGCTCCACCCGGCCGATTTCGGCAAAGGCCATTCCCGTAAAAAGCTTCTCGAAGGCTTCCTGGTGGTGCGGCTCCACCTCCGCCACAAAACGGGAATTGGATTCGGAAAAAAGAATGGTGTCGTTTCTTTTGGGTTTTCCTTGATAAGGGATCTTGTCCAACCAGAGGGCAGCGCCCAGCCCGCCGGCAAAACTCATCTCGGCCAGGGCCACCGCAAGGCCGCCTTCCGAACAATCATGCAGAGAAGTTATTAAGCCTTCTTCAACCGCCCGGGAGATCGTCTGAAAAATTTTAGTCCCCTGTTTGGGGTCTACGCGAGGAACCGTATCGCCTAAAAGACCGTATGTATCTAAATAGATAGAGCCTCCCAATTCCTCGAAGGTCTCTCCGATAGTATAAATCCGATTTCCCGGTTTCTTGAAGTCCATCGAAACGACTTTATGGACATCGTTGATGATGCCAATGGCAGAGATCAAAAGGGTCCCGGGGATCGCCAGGGATTTTCCTTTGTGAGTGTATTCATTGTTGAGGCTGTCTTTACCAGAGATAAAAGGAACCCCGTAGCTTAAGGCCGTCCGGGCACATCCCAAAGCCGCCCTCACCAAAGACCCCAAGCGGTCCGGTTTATCGGGATTTCCCCAGCAAAAATTATCCAGGATGGCGATCCGCTCGAGATTGCCTCCCACGGCGATGATTTGGCGTATCGCTTCGTCCACGCTGGAGGCCGCCATCCAAAAAGGGTCAATCATCCCGAAACGCACATTGATCCCGTTGGCGACCACGACGCCTTGGGAGGAATAGGGCTTGAGACGCAGAACGCTGGCATCCGAAGGGCCATCGGCGTGGGGGCCCACCAAGGGCTTTAGAACGCTCATGCCCTGCACCTCATGATCATACTGGCGAATCACTCCTTCTTTAGAACAAACATTGTAGTGAGAAAGCACCTCCAGAAGTTTGGGCGTCAAGTCAGAGAGTGGCACAAAATGCGGTTTTTTAAAGGAGTGTTTTCGAAAAACCGCGCGCTTAGGTATCTTAGGAATTCCTCTATAAAGGAAGGCCATGGATAAGTCGGCCACCTGAATGTTATGGAAAAAAAGTCCCAGCCTCCGGGTGTCGGTGAATTCGCCGATGACTGTCGCTTCGACATTTTCCTCACCGAAAACCGCTAAGAGCTTTTCGACAGAGGAAGACGGCGCGGCCAGAACCATTCTTTCTTGAGACTCGGAAATCCAGATCTCGGTGTAACGCAGGCCTTTGTATTTGAGCGGCACTTTTTCGAGATCGACACGACAACCAAGGTCCTTTCCCATCTCCCCCACAGCGCTGGAAAGCCCTCCCGCGCCGCAGTCCGTAATGGCCGTATAAAGGTTTTGATCCCGTGCCTTAAGCAGCACATCCAGGAGTTTTTTTTCTTGGATGGGATTTCCAATCTGGACCGCTCCGCAAGAAAGCTCCTCGGATTCCTGGGTCAATTCACCGGAAGAAAAGGTGGCTCCGTGGATGCCGTCTCGTCCGGTCCGGCCGCCCGCCAGCACAATGAGATCTCCGGGATGAACCGATTTGTGGATTTTATCCCTAGGAAGAATCCCCACGGTTCCGCAGAAAACCAGAGGATTGGCCGCAAAAAGTTTATCGAAAAGGATTGCGCCATTCATGGTAGGGATCCCCATCTTATTGCCATAATCGCGTACGCCGGCGACCACCCCCTTCATGACACGCAAAGGATGAAGGGCACCCAAAGGTAGATCACGCGAAGACAAATCCGGTGGCGCAAAACAAAAGACGTCGGTGTTACCAATCGGTTGGGCTCCCAGCCCGGTTCCCAAACAGTCCCGGATGACCCCGCCAATGCCGGTCGATGCGCCTCCAAAAGGCTCCAGGGCCGAAGGGTGATTATGGGTCTCAACCTTGAAGCAAACACAGGAATCTTCATCGAACTCGATAACCCCGGCGTTGTCATGGAAAACAGAAACACACCAGGGCTTCTTAAGCTTGGTTGTTACGCGGGCAATGGTGGATTTAAAAAGATTCCTGATGAGCCTTGTTTTCTTTCGTCCATTCTCGATCTCTTGATAAAGGATGTCGCCGCGGAATGTTTTGTGGAAGCAGTGTTCGCTCCAGGTCTGCGCAATGGTCTCGAGTTCGCAGTCCGTGGGGTCTCGTTTGAGTTCTTGAAAATGCCTTTGAATGGCCCGCATCTCGGGAAGATTTAAGAACAGTTGTCCCCGCCGGCTTAAAGACAAAAGTTTTTGATCATTGAGATTTCTCATATGGACAAGGAGAACCTCGAATTTCTCTGAAGAGGAAGCCTTGTACTCTACAGGGGCTTTCAGAGAATCCCTGCCTTTTCGCGCATGACTCCTGCCTTTTATCTTGCCCACCTCAGGATCAGGGTAGAGCTTAACTTGATGAATCAGCGGATTAGCCAGCACCTTATTGATGATGGTGTTGAGTCCCTTGTCAGAAAGAGTACCATAAAAAAAATATCTCCTGGCGGTACGGAGACGTTGAACCTTACGGATGCCCAAATCCCGGATCGCCTTCAAGGTCGATTCCTCGACCGGATCCATGACCCCCGGCTTATAAGCGATCTCTACGACCTTGGCCCAGCGACCGAAGCCGGAGGGCCGTGAGGCATACGAATATCTTTGGGTGATTTTATCCATCAACAATTCCCGGCAGATTTTTTCGAGATGCTCTTCTTGCAGATCTCCCTCGATAAAATAAAGGAAGGCCACCTCCACCTTGGAAACGCCCCGGATTCCCAGCTCTGCGATTTCCTTAAAAACAGAGTCTCCCACGACGTCCAAAAGACCTTCCTTTTGTCTTATCTCCACACACCAGTTCATCGGTTTGGGATTTTTTTAGGATTGAATATTGCTCTTAAGATCAGGATGGAATTGCGAGGGCGGTTGTTTTGTTTTGGACTCTCCTTAAAATTTCCTGGTAGGCCTCCTCAACATGGCCCAGATCTCTTCTAAATCGATCTTTTCCCCATTTTTCCCCTGTGCCCACCTCCCATAAACGGCAGGTGTCCGGTGAGACCTCATCCGCCAAGAGGATTCGATCTTTGAATTTCCCAAACTCCACTTTGAAGTCTACCAAATCCATATGTAACGCTAGAAAAAAACCGGTCAAAAGGTCATTAATCTGAAAGGCATGCCTTTTGATCGTTGCCAGATCTTCCTCCGTGGCCAATTGCAAAGCTCGAATGTGGTACTCATTGACCAGAGGATCTTGCATCGAATCGTCCTTATAGCAGTATTCCAGAATCGAACAAGGCAATCGCATCCCTTCTTTTAACCGGAAGATCCGACACAGCGAACCTGCAGCAACGTTGCGGATAATCACCTCCAAGGGAATCATCCGGACTTTCTTCACCAACACCTCCCGATCGTTTAAAATCCTCTCATAATGGGTGGGGATCCCCTCAGATTCTAAAAATTCAAAGATCTGAGCAGAGAGGTAATTGTTGATGATGCCTTTGTGCTCAATTGTCCCGCGCTTGGCCGCATTAAAACACGTTATGTCATCCTTAAAATAATGGATAAGATAATTCGGGGAATCTGTGGCATAGACAATTTTGGATTTCCCTTCGTAAATCTTGCGGGTCTTTTCCATTTAAAGACCTACTTTTTTGAAAATTTTATCGCGGTATCTCGTGTAATATTTGATATCAAAGCACGCCTCGATCTCGCTGGGCTTTAAATGCTTCCTGACCCTCCGATCGCGGTTTAGGACGTCTCTAAAATCCGAGGTCTCCTGCCAGACCTGCATGGCGCAATGCTGGATAATGGCGTAGGCCTCATCCCGGGTTAATCCCTTTTTCATAAGCTCGAGAAGGACCCTTTGGGAATAAATGAGGCCCCGGCTTTTCGCCAAACTTGCAATCATGTTTTTGGGGTAGACCAAGAGTCCGTCGAGAAGATGAATAAATTTATTCAGCATATAATTTAAGGCAATAGTGCTGTCGGGCAAGATGATTCTCTCCGCCGAGGAATGGCTGATATCCCGCTCATGCCACAGACTGATATCCTCAAAAGCGACCTGGGCATTGGCCCGCAAGACCCGCGATAGCCCTGAGATTCTTTCGCAGGTGATCGGATTTCTTTTATGGGGCATGGCCGAAGACCCGATCTGTCCTTTAAAAAACGGCTCTTCCACCTCCAAGACCTCTGTCTTTTGTAACAGCCGGATTTCGGTGGCAAATTTGTTCAAGGAAGATCCAACGATGGCTAAGGTGGTGACGAATTCGCAGTGATGATCTCTTTGAATGATCTGGGTCGCGACATTGGCGGGCTTCAAATTCAACTTCTGACAGACATATTCCTCGACATAAGGATCGATATTGGCGTACGTGCCAACCGCTCCCGACATCTTGCCCACCCGCATGGATTCTCGGGCTTGTTCCATCCTCTCTAGATTCCGTTTTGTTTCATCATACCAGACGGCCAATTTGAGTCCGAAGGTGGTGGGTTCGGCATGGACACCATGAGTGCGGGCAATGCATACCGTATCTTTATATTTATGGATCTTCTCTTTTAGGACATTAAGGAGTTTCTTTAAATCCGCAATAATCAGGTCGCTGGCTTCCACGCACTGCAAGGAAAGAGATGTGTCCAAAAGATCCGAGGAGGTCAATCCCATGTGAAGGTATCTGGCTTCCGGGCCCAAACTTTCTCCCACATTCACAATGAAGGCCACCACGTCGTGCTTAGTCTTTTCTTCAATTTTTTTAATTTCTTCGGGATCGAATTTTGCGTTCTTGCGAATCTTCTCCAGGGAGGCCTTGGGGATCAAGCCCAATTTTGTCATGGCCTCGCACGCCAAAATCTCAATCTTGAGCATCAGCTCCATTTTATGTTTTTCCGACCAGATATGACCCATCTTGGAGAGGATATAACGCTCGATCATTGTTCTAGACCTCCTTGGACTTCCTTAAGGTTGGACTTATCTTGTGGGCATGGGGTTAGATTCAACAAAGTGGGAGTACTATATCAAAAAAGGGAATTTAAATCAAACAAAATAAAATAGGATCAAACCGTTTATATCCTAACTTATTGTTAATAAGCAGGATATGCTCTTAGGCTAATGAAGATTATTAAGGAGACCAGGGATTTGGGGGGAGGGCATCTTTTCCTTAAAATAGGACATCGTCGCCTGCATGCTATCTTCCATAATAAGGGGCATGACCTCAATCAATTTACGACCGGTGGGGCTTTGATAAAAGTTGATCAATTCTTGGAGTTCTTTTTCTGTAAAATATTTGTCATAAATAGGTACCAGTCGCTGGGTGATTTCATTGATATCCAGCATTTGCCTCAAGGAAGGAGCCTCCTGAGGAGAGGCCTGAGAAACGATTTGATCAAACATCTTCTCCATCGTGTCCCTGGTCCCGCTTTCTTCGATTAAATTCAGTATTAAAGCGGTTTTATCCGTTTTCTCTGCTTTTGGGGGCGCGGGAGGCGTGGGGGCGGCTGTTTGTGGCGCCGATGGTTGATCAAGTTTCTGGGGAGCAACGGGCGGCTGCGGTGTCTGTGGTAATGGGGATTCCGAAGATCCCGAAGCCTGATCAAGTTTTTTGGGAACAGCAGGGGGCTGTGGAGCAACACTTTGACTTTCTTTTTCAATCCTCTCGATTTCATCTCGGTAATACGTGATCTTTACTCCGCTGATATCCACTTTGATTTGTTGCTCGTTGCTTTCTATAATCCTGGCACGGATTTTTTTACCGTTTTTAAGGTGGATAATCTCCGCCCAACCTGTAGAGACCGTAGAGGCTACAGCGAATGCCATAATCATTATAAATAATTTTTTCTTCATCTTATTTCTCCTATCTTCTTCTATCTTATTATATTTTTAAAAATACTTTTAGATTGTAATGCCTTTATAAAAATCAGTCAAACGAAATGGCAATTTTATTCGTCCATTGAATGCCCCCCTTTTCTATGCTAGCATACACCTCCATGCTCAATAAACTTCGGGAAAAAATCGATCTTAGCCTTAAATCCTTTCTAGAGCGAATCAAGCGCGAATATAAACTCCATTTGGTGAATCCCATTCTCTTTGAAAGCATTAAAGACTTTGCCCTCCGAGAGGGCAAACGAATCCGGCCGCTTTTGCTCATCCTTAGTTATCAAGGATATTCCCCTAAGCCTCGGAGGCTGTCCTCTTCCTTTTATCACGCCGCCACCTGCATGGAATTGCTCCATAATTTCATGTTGATTCATGACGATATTATTGACCGCTCGGATTTAAGACGAGGCAAGCCCACCCTGCATAGATTGCTGGGCAAGATCATCAAGACAGATCACCAAGAAAAGCTGGGATACGATTTAAGCATCATCGCGGGAGATATCGTTTATGCCCTCGCGATCGACGCTTTTTTATCGATCAGAGAATCTCCGCAGAGAAAAGAACAGGCGCTGAAATATTTTATTCAGACGGCGGCCTTCACCGCCATGGGTGAATTTATTGACATCCTGCACAGTGCCCAAAAGATCGATCAAATCAAAGAAAGAGATGTCTTTTTAAAT
This sequence comes from uncultured Planctomycetales bacterium, assembly GCA_964620805.1. Taxonomy (GTDB): domain Bacteria; phylum Omnitrophota; class Gorgyraeia; order Zapsychrales; family JAHFFX01; genus CAZUJQ01. Next base: position 7,025 of record CAZUJQ010000055.1, read on the forward strand.
TACACTCTAAAAACGGCCCGCTACACCTTTGAATGTCCCCTGGTCGTTGGTGCCATTTTAGCTGGAGCGACCCCTGGGGACATTCGAAAGCTCTCTGCTTTGGGAATTCTGATGGGCCAAGCCTTCCAAATTCAGGATGACATCTTGGGAATCTTTGATTCGGAGAAAAATATAGGCAAGTCGATCTTAAGCGACCTGGCCGAGTCGAAAAAAACTCTTTTGGTATGTCATGCCTATCATCAACTCCATCCCGCGAGAAGAAAAACCTTCCTGCAATACTTTTCTAAGCCCCAGAAATCATTTCAAGATCTTCTAACCATCCGGCAGATTTTAATAGAAGCCCAAAGCCTTCATTATAGTCTGCAGGCCATAAAAATCCGCCTTAAAAAATCTCAAGAAATTTTTAGGCATCTTAAAATGCGTGAATATTACAGCAGATCCCTGTTGCTCTCCCTGCAGGGTCTCTTTAAGCCCAGCGTTCAAATAGCCCAAAAAAATGAAATCGGCATCCAAGGCCTCTGTCCTTAAATTTTATCGGTTTGTGAAGAATTATTTCTGAAGTAACGCCTTAGCTTGCGTGATAAGCTCGATAAATCTTTTTTCTTCGGGATGGTAGCGTAAACCCTCTTGCCAGAACAAAACGGCCCTATTCAATTCTCCGAGGTTGCCATACAACTTTCCGATTTCTAGAAAGGCCTCCTTATAATAAGGATCGATTTTTAAAGATTTAAAATACAAAGAAAAGGCCATATTCGTGAAATGATACCGGGCAAAGATACTCCCCAGAGAAGTCAACTTTTGCGGGTTTCTGCTTTTCCTTAAGGCTTTCTTGCCCAGATCCACGGCCTTGGTTTTCTCTCCCTCGGCAAGATAAATCGGAATCACAGATACGAGACTCCGTTCCTCACTGGGATTGATCTTCAAGTTTTCTTCCAGAAGCATTCGCGCTTTTGAATCCTCGTTTTGTCCTTGGTAAAGGTACGCCAAATTAAGCCTCGGTTCCATGAGAAGAGGATTCAAATCAACCGCTTTTAGAAATGCCTGTTGAGCTCGGCCGTCGTCCTTCTCGCTAAGCCACACGAGGCCTAAATTGTTATGGATAATTCCCTCGTAAGGATTCTTCTCTAAAGCCTTTTGAAAATTTTGTATGGAGGCTTTTAACTTGAGTTTGGCACTTTTTCGGGCTTTTGGGCCGTATTTTCAGGTAGTTCTCGTCGAGAAAGCAATTTTGTGGTATCGAAAACCTGTTTTTGCGATCCGAGAGACTTTTCCGACGACAAATTCGAAAATTTGCCAAACTCAAGCTTTTAAGAAACCCTCTTCATGATCCATGAGGCCTAGATTGGCATAAATTTGCCAGTCTTCTGGGCCGCCCGACAAAGCTCGCGGATATAATGCCCGGGCTTCTTTATACTCTCTTTGACGCATATGGGCGCCCGCCAGATAAAAGACCGCGGTCTTCAAACCGGGAGAGGCCTGCATCCACGCCTGGCAATACCTCCTCTCATCTGCCCACAAGGCGTTATACTGACGGGAATTGAAAACGTAGATGCTTAAAAGAAGAACACCCAGAATCCGCGCGCCGTTCTTAGAAAAGTTTCCCTCCATTTGAACCAATCCATTCGCCAGAAAAAAAAATCCTATCGATGAGAAAAACAGCCAATGAGGCTCAATCACCAATCCAGAAGCCGGATAGAAAAAACATCCCAGCCCCACCGGCACAAGGCCAATCCCCATCCAAGATAAAGCAAAGGATTTTGGGTCTCTCTTCCAGGGGGCTCCTAGGCAATAAACACATACCACGACCACGACCACCAAGCCCAAATTCCACCACAAAAGATGTTCCCTGACAATCGGAGTGGCCCATATTAAGACGATCTCTTTTAAAAAAATCAATTTGGAAAAATACCAGGCCACCAATCGGCTAAAAGTCGCCAGATAGTTCCCGAAAGAAATCCCAAATAACGGAATCTTATCCCAAAGCCCCTCTTTAAGACTGACAAATTCCCATCTGAAAATAAGGTAAATTAAAACAAGCGCAAAGAACGGAAGACTCTTCCAGAAAATCTCTCTTAAAGGATATCTGACAAAGAATAAAGCCGCCGCCAAATACAAGGGGAACGCCACAGCCGTCTCGTGAGACAATAAAGCCGCAAGAAACCACAAAAAACTCGCCACTACGTACAATCCTCTTTGGGGCTTTTGCAAGTCCATAAGGAAGCTCGTAAGGCTCAGAAGCATAGAAAAGATCAAAACCGAATATCCTGTGGCTGTTATATAATTGACAATCACGCCATTGATGGGGTGAGTCAAAAAAAGAAGGCTCGTTAAAAACGCGAGTTTCTTGTTCTGGAAAAGGACGTTCAACAGCCCATAGAGGCCTAAGCTGCAAATATAAAAAAACACCAGATTAACTGTATGATAACCGATGGGATTGGCTTGAAAGACAAGATAACAAAGAAGCGTCAGGATATGCGGGATCGGCCGGTAATAGGCAGGATTTGATCCGGCGACGCCCCCTCCCGAGATAAACTGGGAGGCCAAAAATTTGATATGTTGAGCTTCAGGGTTATTGAGGATGAGGCCGTAATCATCGACCATAAAATCATTGGTTAGGCTATTGCCATAGGTCAAAAGGCCGATCAAAAGCAAAACCAATGCCGCCAGAAGATGCCGGTTGTTTCTCGTATAAAAAGCAACCCAGGATGTTTTCCAATGCTCCATGGCCAGTCACTTTTCTTTAGATCAACAGAGCGCCTATTTCATCCAAAACCATACGGCCCTTATCGGTTGCGCAAAGCCGGCTGTCTTCCCAGAATAAAAATCCCCCCTCAATGAGTTGGGTAATCTTTTCTTTTCCGTCTGAATCCAGGGAGACTCCTACGGTCCGGCTCAGCGCTGGGACATCGATTCCCTGATTCATTCTTAATCCAAAAAGTATCCTTTCCCTCAACTGTTCGGATGGCGGCAACCATTCTTCCCCTTCCAGGGGACTCTCGCCGTCCTTGATGCGGGACATGTAAGCGGCAGTCTTGGAGACATTCCAAGAACGTCTTCCCTGAAGATGGGAATGGCTGCCGACCCCCAGCCCGATATAATCTCCACCCTCCCAGTAATTCAGATTGTGCCGGGAGCGGCAATCTGATTTGGCAAAATTGCTGATTTCATACTGCTCAAATTCCGTTGGCTTGAGCAGGGATACCACCAACTGATACTGCCAGGCCTGGATTTCCCCTTCATCCAATTTCAGGCGACGGGCGTAGAATTTGCTGTTCTCCTCAATGGTCAGGGTGTACAAGGAGAGGTGCTCGCTTCCCAGCGCGACAATCGCTTTCACATCCCTTTCGATTTCCTCGAAAGTCTGTCCCGGGAAAGAGTACATCAGATCCAGATTGATATTGGCAAAGCCGGCCTTTCTTAAATTTTCAAAAGCAATGATCGCCTGACGGGCATCATGAACCCGACCCAGATATTTTAGATAGGAATCATTTAAACTCTGGACCCCCAGACTCACCCGATTGACACCGGAATCTCTCAAGAACTTTGCTTTGACGAGCTCTAATCCCTCGGGATTGGCCTCTATGGTAAATTCACAGTCCGGCGAAAACTGAAAAGTGCTCCTCAAAATCGCAAAAAGTCTCTCAAGCTGTTTAAGATTCATATGCGTGGGCGTTCCTCCACCGACATAAATTGTTTTTAAGGGCGTGCTAGGATGCTTCTCGGCTTCTTGGGTCAAACATTCCAGATAAGAATCGATCCGATCATCCTGTCCAATCGCCACCACAAAAGAACAGTAAAAGCACTTTCTTTGACAAAAAGGAATGTGGATATAAAGAGAAATCATGAGAGATAAGGTCTGGCTTTTGTCGAATGAGCCAACTTAGAGAGGAAAATCCCCAATTCATATAAAGAAATCAACAGGATCGCCATAAGAAGCTGGGAAAAGACATCCGGAGGAGTCAGAATCGCACTGACAATAAAAATGAGGACAACGGCGTGTTTGCGTTTTTGACTTAAAAAAGCAGGCGTGGCTACTCCGATTTTTGTCAAAAACAAAAGGATCAAGGGCAGCTCAAAAACAATCCCGAAGGAAACCACCACGCTGCCGACGAAGGAAAGGTAGCGGCTGACCGTGATCATGGGGGCCATCACTTCCCAAGAAAAGCTCAAAAGAAATCTTAAAGAGATGGGAACAACGACGAAATATCCAAAGGCACATCCCGCACCGAAAAAGATTAAAGAAAGCGGCCCGAAGATGACCACGGATCGCCTCTCTTTTTGCGTCAGGGCCTCGGCCACAAAACTCCAAATTTGATAAAGAAGAAACGGAGAAGCCAGAACCAAAGCGCTCCATAATGTCAGGATCAGAACGGAGGCAAAGGCCTCGCCCGGGGCTAAAAATACAAGAGGGGGTTGCGGATCTCCTTCTACTCGTCCCAGGGGCGCGATGAGAAACTTTAAGATCTTATCCGCAAACAGGTAGACCACAAAAGCGGCAATGATAAGGATGACGATAGAATGGATGATTCTGGTTCTTAATTCTTCTAAGTGATCCAGAAACGACAACCTTTTTTTAGAAGGCTCACTTCTTGGGGGTGTCATCTTTGCCAACTTTGGGTTCTTCTTCATCTTTTCCGGCCTTCTTAAACTCTTTTAAGGCCTTTCCCAAGGCACTGCCGATTTCCGGAAGCTTTCCGGCGCCAAACAAAATCAAGATGATGAGAAAGATAAAAATCAATTCTCCCATGCCTATGTGCCCCATATTATCCTCCTATGATTTATCAGCAAAACACCTAATTTTTGCAATATCATAGCACGGAAAAATCAACGCGTAAAAGTTTTCAGGTGGGAATTCTAAAGCACTAATGTCTCGTGAATTATCCTGCGCCAAGAGCGCATAGCGTCCTTAAAAAGGGAAATAGGAATTTTTTATTCAAGGAAGCTGGGGGGGGAGCCAAAAGTGTAAAGGTATCCAAAAAAAACCGGGCCTTGCCCCCGCCGCTTTGCTTCACAAAGCGAAGCAGCGGGGGCAAGGCCCGCACAAAATCAATGATCTCTTCTACTTTTTCGTGGTATCTGCCGGCTGGCCGGCGCCTCCACAGCAGCCGCCTTTTCTCTTAATCCTTAACCACATCAACGCAATCACCGCAAAGACCACAACGATGGCAGCAATCTGCTGGATTTCCATGACAACCTCCCGTCATTTTTCCTCCCGCCAAAATGCAGAGCATTTTGCGGCCCACCGATAATCGTGGCGGGAGGGGGTCCGCCTTTGGCGAGATCTCGCCGATGCGATGCATCGCCGGACTCGCCCTGAACCGTACGGTTCAAGGCGGCCTTTATTACAACTAAAGTGCAATAAGAGTACTAAAAATTTCTCCTCGTGTCAAATCCTTTATTAAACATAGCATTTATCAAACGGAATCGAATATTCCCTCAACTCTTCCCCAACAGCCGCAGCATCTTCTTCTTATACGCCTCTACCCCGGGTTGATCAAAGGGGTTAATCCCCAAAAGACATCCCGAGACCGCCACGGCCTTTTCAAAAAAATAAAACAGATGTCCCAGATGCAAGGCGTCCGCCTGACATAGCTGGATTGTCATATTGGGTACGCCGCCTTCAAAGTGCGCCATCGCGGTTGCCTCATAAGCCTTTTTATTGACGAAATCCAGGTCTTTGTCCGCCACACAGTTGAAGCCGTCGAAATCCTCTTCCTGACGGGGAATCGTGATGGGACGCTGGAGCTTATCAATCAGAAGAAAGGTCTCAAAGATATTTCTTGTTCCTTGCTGGAGAAACTGGCCTAAGGAATGCAGATCCGTTGTAAAAACCAAAGAGGAGGGAAACACCCCCTGGCCGTCTTTTCCCTCGCTCTCGGCAAAAAGTTGTTTCCACCATTCGCCCAAATAAAAAAGATTCGGATAAAAAATAGATAACACTTCAATACCCTTTTTCTTTTTATAGAGGAGATAACGGCTCGCCGCGTATTGGTACGCAGAATTTTGATCCACATCCATGACGGTATATTCAGACTCAGCCTTTCTGGCGCCTTCGATAAAGCCTTGGATATCCACCCCCGCGATGGCCAGCGGCACGAGGCCCGCTGATGTTAAAACTGAAAACCGTCCTCCCACATCATCGGGAATCGGGAAGGTGCGATACCCTTCTTTCTCGGCAATTTGTCTTAAAGCCCCTCTTTTTTGATCGGTAATGCAGATGATCCTTCCTTTGAGCTGCTGCTGGCTGTAGCGTTCTTTGAGAAATTGTTTTACCACGCGAAAGGCCAGCACCGGCTCGGTCGTTGTGCCGGATTTGGAAATGACAGTCACCGTGACCCTCTTTTCTTTAAGATTCTCCAAAACTCGGTATAAGTCATCGGAACTCAGGTGATGCCCCGTGTAATAAACCGGGAGCTTATGGTCATCGGTGAGAAAATCCATTGCGGCCCGGATGCCCAGATAAGAGCCGCCGATCCCGATCGTCAAAAGCGCCTCGGAATGGTCCTGGATTTCGCGGGCCAATTTTTGCAGCTCCTCCAGAAAAGAGTCGGGAATTTGAGAAGGGAGATGAAGCCATCCCAACGATTTCTTAAAAAGACCCTTTTTCTTCTCCAGCGCCTGGTGGGCCTTCTTGAGTTCGGGGACAATCTTATCCCAGTCTTTCTTTACGATGAAACCTTTGAGATTGTCGCGGTTAAAAGTGATGCTCATTCTTAACGCCCCCTTTTTATTCTCTGCTTCTTTACTTCTCTGATTTTTCGCCCCTTCTTGACGAGGGCTTACTTCTCAGTCTATACGCTCCTCAATGATTCCGCCCCCCAGAACCACCTCATCCCGATAAAGTACAACCGACTGGCCCGGCGTAACGGATTTCTGCGGTTCTTGAAAATCGATTCGTGCGGTTGCCTCGTCCAGAGAAGTCAGAAAGGCCGACACCTCCGGGGCGTTATAACGGATGCGCGCCTGAAGGGGCAGGTTCTTAACCGGAGCGTCGATACTCACATAATTCATCATTGAAGCCATCAACCCCTTGGCGTAAAGTTTATCGAGGCTGCCGACATGAACCGAATTCGTCTCTTTATCTATTTTATAAACATAAACCGGATAACCCAGCGCCAGCCCCAGCTTGTCGCGCTGGCCGATGGTGTAATACGCGAGGCCTTTGTGCTGGCCCACGACTTTGCCGTCTTGATCGATAAACGGCCCCGGGACCATCACCTCTTGGCCCAGCCGGTCTTCCAGGAATTTCTTATACCCTCCCTCCGGGACAAAGCAGATGTCCTGGCTTTCTTCCTTTTCGGCGGTATTTAATCCATACTTTCTGGCCAATTCCCGGACATCGGATTTCCGTAGATCCCCCAACGGAAACCAAACGTAGGGTAGCGTGTCTTTGCTCATGCTATAAAGGAAATAGGATTGATCCTTAAGAAGATCGTTTCCCTTTTTTAGTTCATGCCGGCTTTGTATCTGGTTAAACTCGATCTTGGCGTAATGGCCTGTGGCCAGGACTTCTGCTCCTAGAGATCTAACCTTGCGAAAAAGTGAGCCGAATTTGAGGTGCTGGTTGCATTGAACGCACGGATTGGGCGTCCGGCCGCTTAAATACTCGCTGGTAAAATTATCGATGATTCTCTCCTCGATATCGGTGGCGAAGTTAAAGACATAATGGGGGATATCCAAAATCTGCGCCGCGCGCTTGGCATCTTCGATCCCCTCAACGCCACAGCAGGAGGGCTTGCGCGTGGCGGGATGCGGGATGTTAAAGCACATGGTGACGCCCACGACCTCGTAGCCTTGCTCCTTCATGAGCCCGGCCACGACGGATGAGTCCACCCCGCCCGACATGGCGACGAAAACGGTTTTATTCTTATTAGGCGGCTGAATATTTATACTGCTTCTTGATTTCATAGCGAGTTAGAACATATAGGAAAAAACAGCAAGCTATTAAAAAAACGGCATGATATGGCATCCCAATAATTAAGATTAGTCCATAATGATATGCCACAATTACAGACAATTCTATTGGCATAGCGATTAAAAAGAAAAAGAGGCTGTATCGTAAGGCAAAAGACTTGAATTTAAGTAAGCCCATTCCCAATATGACAAGAAGAAAAGATATCTTGAGTTTGGCAAAATTTTCACGGTACGAGTTTAAATTTTACAATTGATT
>CAZUJQ010000056.1:0-15155 GCA_964620805.1 uncultured Planctomycetales bacterium
ACCACAAAATTGCTTTCTCGACGAGAACTACCTGAAAATACGGCCCAAAAGCCCAAAAAAGTGCCAAACTCAAGTATTAATATAGATTGGGCCATTAGCTCATCTGGTAGAGCAACTGACTCTTAATCAGTGGGTGGCAAGTTCGAGTCTTGCATGGCCCATCAATTGGCAAGGAGGTTCTCCCGACGTTTCTAAAATAAGAATTATGGTAGTCGGGACCCCGACTACCATAATAAAATATTTCAGAAAACGTTGGGGGAGCCCTCCATGGCCCATCAATATCGGCCACATCCCATATCCTCAAATCTTCTCTTTCCGCTCCCCCAACTCCTCCAGCACCGTGTCCACCACGGCCATGTCCCAGTGATGGGAAATGAGTTCTTTTCGGATATCCTCAGAGGATTCCCCTTGATTGTTTGTGGACAAAAGAAAAGCCTTGAGGATTTGCGTATTGAAAAGCTGATGTTTGTTCAGATTCCAGCGAAGCCCCCCTTCCTGAAGCGACTTGTTTTTCACGAAAGCCAAAAGACCGAACGCCAAAGGAAGAAGCACAATCCCCAACGCACTGTAAAAATAAAGGGAATCGGATTTGTTTAAAAGATGCCCTGCCGATCCCCAAAACGCATTAAAAAGATAATGCGCCACCACCACACAGATGATCCCATAACGAAGATAGACCCACGATAAAAAAAGTCCGAGCAAAGTCACCTCCAGCCCCCGAAACCACATGGGAAAAATCTCGTAATGACCATGCCCGTATCCCCACACCAGGGCACTCAGCAAAACCCCCAAAAACATGTTTTTGAGAATTTTTCTCCCTGCGTGAATACCAAAAAGTCTGAAGCTCGTCTCTTCCTGAATGCTGGCGTGAAAAGCCCCAATAAAGGTTGCCAAAGACGGTATGCCTGAAGAAGAAAGCTGTATCATCCAGGGGTGCTCACGCCACACACCCCAATACCGGTATCCCAGCTCAAAGCTCATCGCCTGAATCCCCAGCAAGACGCAGGCGACCCCATAACCTAAAAAGATCCGCTGGGCCGCGCTCCGCGATAAAAATGTCGTCCGGATATACTGAAGAAATCCTCTTTCTTTTTCCTGCGGATACAATTCATAGCTTAAAGCCTCGCCGGCCAGACACGGCATTAGGACCGTCACCGTGATTATAAAAATTTGCATAAAGAGCCCCATCGCGGCCTGCCATAAATATGATTTCATCGTTGACGTTGTCGGATAGGAGAACAAAAGGGATTGATATTCGCTGAAGGTGTTCACAAGATACAGGATGACCAGAGCCAAAACCAGGTTAATATAAAATTTTTTTGTGGTATGCATGATTAGATGATAACGGCTGACCAGCACAATGAAAATGGCCAGAATCAGCAAGGCCGTGTAAAGGATCCCAAACAAAGGCGAGAGATTTCTCCCGGTTTGTTTTTGTTTTGCGATAAAACGAGAGAATTCCTGTGGGATATCCAAGTCCTCCTTTGAAAACGACAGGATCTCATCGCCGGACACCTTGGCCGTCAACAAAAGTTTGGCTCCTTCTTTGTGTTCACCAGTTTTCCAAGGGATATAAACGTTATTTTTGCGCCACACAAAAGAGTAATCCTGGCGATGGTCACGGGTCGTTGTCAGGTTGGCGTGCAAAGAGTATTCATCGAGGTTAATGGCAAAATTCTGACGAAGAAAATCCATAGCCTTTCCTTTAGCGGTCGCCTCACCAACGGACGGCCGCGCTGCAGCATCCGGAATGATATGGGCAAAGGCGATGACTTTTCCGGATTGGGCACTGATGGTCACCCGATATTCTTCGATCTCATTTTCTCTAAAAAACCGGGTCTTCCAGAAAAATAGATCAAAATTGTGCTGGAGGATGAAATCCTTTTCCCCTTCAAAGCCGATCGTCTTTTGCATATAACGGTCGGCCGCGACATCCTGGGCAAAGATCACCGCCTCCCTGTAGAGCGAGGGATCAACGCCCCGGACGTGGGCCAAATAGTCTTCGGCAATCTGTAGGGCTTCATTTTTATTGATGGAAAGACGGATGAAGGAAAATCGCGAATAGGTCAACTGGAGCCAGATCAGACAACTTAAAAGCCCCAGACCTAGCCATAACAGCCACGTTGAATGCGGAATTTTTTTCATGGATTTGGGTGAGGATTAAAAAAGATTAATGACTTCCTTGGGGAGTCTTTTCAGCTCGCTGCTTCCCAAAACCTTCATGGACCAGCGCAAAAGCTCCAGTTTTTGCTTTAACCGCGGCGTGGGTTCTTTCATGGCGGCGAGATTTCTACGGGTTAAAAAAAGGGTTTTGCGCAGGGTGTTAAAAATAATGCGGGCCTCGCGCGTGCGGTTGTGCCCGATGTTGATAATGTCTTCGAGGCTCTCGTAAGCCAATTCGTTGACGGCTTTATTGTAATGATCGAGTCTTTGCAGGAGAATGGGGACCATAGAAAAAAAATATCTGTACCGGTCCATGAGGCATAACGTGTACATGATCTCCACTTCCACAAAAGGCGAATCCGTCCGGTTGAACCGCCGCAAAAGGATTTTCTCAATTGTATTTTTTTCTTTGGAAAAGACCTCGATTGCAAAGCGCTCCCGGAAGACCCGGACAGCGGCCGCGGTTTTGTAAGGGTTTAAAGTATCATCTTTGATCATCTCCAAAAGCGTCTCTTTGGATTCCTCTGTGTATGTTTCGCTGTAGCCTTCCAGAAGCATCCTGTCATCGAAAAGCGAATACTGTTCGTCAGCGGAAGTCTTCGATTGATCTTTGCTGTCCGGATTTCGGAATTGATCGTGGAAGATCTCCTCTGGGGGTTGGGCATCCTTTGATTCCCGCGGATCATCTGACAGCAAGGGCTCCTGGGATGGTAAAGACTCCTCTGATTCTAACGGGTCTTTCGATTCTAAGAGATCTTCCGATTGCCGTTGATCCGGCTCATTGGAAACTTCCGCAAAAGTGACCAAAGTCATCCCCCAAAAAAGGAACGCGAAGATCGACTTCGAAAGGCCTAAGCCTTGTCCTTTCGTTTTCATGCTCAGGACTCCTCCATCTCTAGGGAGACATCGATGGATCGCGCGGAATGCGTCAGCTCTCCTATGGAAATCCGGTGCACTCCGGTTTGGGCCACGGCCCGGACGTTCTCTAAATGAATACTTCCTGAAGCTTCCAGAAAAGGTTTTTTCTTCTTTTTAAGCTTATGGGAGAATCGCACGGCTTCTTGTAGATTGGGAACGCTCATATTATCCAGGAGGATGAAATTGGGATCGGCATCCAGGGCCTCGTAGAATTGTTTAAGCGTGTTAACTTCCACCTCAATGGGTTTTGAGGTGCGGGCGCGAAGACCTTGAAGAAGTCCCCTCATCGATTGCCTCGTTGATTGTTTACTTAAAGCGACCCAATGGTTGTCTTTAATGAAGACCATCTCCTCGAGAGTCATGCGGTGATTGACTCCCCCCCCACAGCGAACGGCCAGACGCTGAAGCCAGCGCAGAGTTGGCATGGTTTTTCTTGTGTCCATAATGAGCGCTTTAAAGGGGTGAATCTTACGAACAAATTTTCGGGTCTGGGTTGCGATTCCCGAAAGATACCCCAGGAAATTCAACGCCACGCGCTCAGCCGAGAGGATCGCCCGGGTTTTTCCTTTTAGACGGCCGAGCACGGCTGAAGAACGGACCTCCTCTCCCTCCTTCACCATGGAATGGAAAATCAATCTGGAATCTAACGTTCGAAAAACCCTTTTGGCCACCTCGAGCCCGCAGATCGTGCCAGCTTCTTTGACAACGATCCTGGCCAGGGAAATGCTGGAAGGCGGGATTAAGAGTTCCGTGGTGAGATCTCTTCGGCCGATGTCCTCCTGAAGGGCCTTTTCAATGAGCTGGGCAATCAGGTCTTTTTTACCCATACTTAACTTACCGCAATCGGGACATTCCAGATGTGCCGGGCATATTCTCGAATAGTACGATCACTGGAGAACCGTCCGGACTTTGCCACGTTAATGATGCACTTTTTCGTCCAGACGGTCTTGTCCTGATATGTCTCGTCAATCGTATCTTGGATGGCCCGGTACGCCTCAAAATCCGTACAGAGCATGAAGGAATCGAGCTCGGTTAAAGACTGAAAGATGGGATTGAAAAGCCCCGGCTGCGAGGGAGAAAAGAAATCGCTTTTAATCAAATGAAATATCTCTTTGAGCATGGGAGAACGTTCAATGAACTCCTGCGGATGATATCCCCTGGCTTTCATTTCCTCCACCTCAGGGCTCTTAAGACCGAAGATAAAGATATTCTCCGGCCCCACGGCCTGGGCTATCTCAATGGTGGCTCCATCGAGCGTGCCAACGGTCAAGGCGCCGTTGAGCATGAATTTCATATTCCCGGTGCCCGAGGCCTCGGTGCCGGCCAGGGAAATCTGCTCGGAAAGCTCGCTGGCGGGAAAGATCTTTTCTGCCAGCGAAACACGGTAATTTTCCATAAAGATCACTCTGATGAAGTCTTTCACGGCCCGGTCACGGTTGATCACCTCGGCCACGCTGTTGATGAACTTGATGATCAATTTGGCCATAAAATATCCCGGCGCGGCTTTCCCCCCCAGAATAAATGTCCGGGGCAGGCGAAAGCTCTCAGGCTGATGTTTCAGCTTGAGATATTCGGCAATGATATAAAAGCAAAAAAGGAGCTGCCTTTTGTATTCGTGGATGCGCTTGACCTGCACGTCCAATAAAGCAGCGGGGTTCACAACGATCTGCGTTGTCTTATAAATGTAATTCACCAGATTCTTTTTGTTTTGCGCTTTAATCTCCTGCCAGCGTTGGACAAAATCCTCTTTTACAAGAAAGGGTAAAAGACCCTGAAGATGATCCAGGTTCGTTGTCCACGCCTCCCCGATGGCCTCGCTGATCAGATCCGACAAGGAAGGATTGGCCTTTAAAAGCCAACGCCGCTGGGTAATGCCATTGGTCTTATTGTTGAACTTGTAAGGAAAAAATTCATAAAAATCCTTAAAAAGCCTTGTCTTTAAAAGATTGGAATGGAGCTCAGAGACCCCGTTGACCGAGAAGCTTCCGAGAATCGACAGATAAGCCATGCGGATTCTTTTGGGGACACTTTCTTCAACGAGAGACATTCTCCGCAAACGATCGGTGTCACCGGGGAAGCGGTTGGCGACCTCTTTTAAAAAGCGAAGATTAATCTCATAGATGATTTGAAGGTGCCGGGGAAGGACCTTTTCCAACAAATTCACTGGCCATGTCTCCAGGGCCTCGGGCATGAGCGTGTGGTTGGTATAACCAAAGGTCTTGGTGACGACATCCCAGGCGCTGTCCCAGTCGAGGTCTTCCTGGTCGATCAAGATCCGCAGGAGCTCCACAATCGCCAGCGTTGGGTGGGTGTCGTTGAGCTGGATTACGACTTTTTGCGGAAAGGTTTTAAAATCGGTATTCTCGGCCTTAAAGCGCCGGATGATGTCCGAGATGGAGGCGGCCGTAAAAAAATATTCCTGCTTGAGCCTCAGCTCCCGTCCCTGGCTGACATCGTCATTGGGATAGAGAACCTTGGAGATATTCTCCGAGAACATTTTTTGGTAGACGGCCTTTTCGTAATCGCCGTCATTAAAATATTCGAGATCGAATTCCTCGCTGCTGCGGGCGGACCAAAGCCTTAAGGTATTGACCACGTCGTTGTGGTAGCCGGGAATGGGGATATCATAGGGCATCGCCAGGACGTCCTGGGTGTCCACCCATTCAAAGCACATCTTTCCCCGCCTGTCGTGATAAGTGCGGCTATGGCCGTAAAAATGGACTTGAACCGCGTACTCGGGCCTGACAAATTCCCAGGGATTGCCCAGCCTAAGCCACTCATCGGGTTTTTCCACCTGACAGCCATCCTCGATTTTCTGATTGAAGATCCCGTAATCGTAGCGGATCCCATAGCCATGCGCCGGGATGCCCAACGTCGCCAGGGAATCCAGAAAACACGCCGCCAGCCGGCCCAGACCCCCGTTGCCCAATCCAGCATCGACCTCCTGATCTCTTAGCTCCTCCAAGTTAAAGCCTAATTCTTCCATCGCCTCTTTGACTTCCTGGGCCAACCCCAAATTAAGAATGTAATTTCCCAACAGCCGGCCGATCAAGAATTCCATGGAAAGATAATACACCCGCTTTTTGTTTTGGCGATGGTATTCCTGCTGGGTGGTGATCCAGCGCTCCACGATGCGGTCGCGGATGGCGATGGCGAGGGCCGTGAAATTGTCGCGGGCGGTCGCCGTGTATTTGTCCTTGGCCAAAGTGCATTCCCGGTTGACGAGAAAGGACACCTTGACGCCATTGGCGGTCATGTCCTTAAAAATCGTCGACCATTGGATTTGGGTGGTATTGTCAGGCATGTTGGTTTCCTATTTTCTAAAAATCTGAAGTGAAAGTGTTCTTTATTTTACGTGACTTTTTTAATAATACAAGAGCAAGCTTTAAATCTATATTTTAATTTGATTGACAACCATTTGAGCCTGACAAACGCAATCCGCAAACGAAACCCCGCCTAAATAATTCGAGACGATGAAAAAATTCTTTATCGCCCGAAGCTCTTTCTCAATGATCGAGCGTACCGGAAGATCCTCACTGTTGTATTGCGGAATCGCCCTAGGCCAGATCTTGATAAACACATGAATGGGGTCTTCTCGAGCGCCCAAGACCCATTGGATTTCTTCTTGGGCCATGGCCGTCAACTGTGCAGGTGTTCGGGAAACAACGTCCGGATGGTGGCAGCCGCCCATCATGATTCTCAACACAACATGCTGGTCATCGGATCGGTGGGGAAAAATCTGGTTCTCAAATAAAACGCCTAAGACTTCTTTTTTTTCCCAGGAAGGAATGAGATAACCGAAGCCCTCCGGGATTTTCGTAAAGGCCTTCTTCCGGTACACCAGCCCAACAACCGAAACCGGCGCATATTCAATTTTCTCCAACTGGAAAGACAGCAAGGGGAAAACCGGCTTGACGAGGCAAGCCGCCTGGTTGGCGGGAACACACAAAAAAATTCCGTCCGCCAAAAGGTTCTTGGTAGGCGTTCCCACAACAAACTGTTCGCCTTTAAGATAAAGAGAAGCGGCCTCTTCTTTCAGCAAAATGTGTTCTTTGTACCGTGAATAAAACGCTTCGATCAGCTGTGACATCCCTCCTTTAAAGGAAAACAAACGGCCGACGGTCGATTCTTGGGGGGCTCTACCAGATCGACTTTTGGCCAAGCGGATCATGCCTTTTAGAAGAGAGCCATGCTTTTGTTCGATCTCGTATATTTTAGGGAAGGCAGATTGCAAATTCAGCCGGCGGACATCTCCCGCGTAGATGCCGTTGACCAGCGGATCCAAAAAGACTTTCGAAACATTTTTTCCGAAGCGTCTTTTGCCGAACTCATAGACGGTCTCCTCCCCCCGATGGCCGCGCCTGACGAAAATCTCTAAAGGGATCCGCAATTTATCAAAAATCGATAAGGGTTTAAAGCGAAGGAGGCCCATTGGGCCAGTGGGAACCAAATGGAGCTTATCTTGGATAGCAATAAATCTTTGGGAAGATGCCGAATGGGCTGTTATGAGTTGATCTTTGAGGCCCAGCTCTTCGATAAACAGGAGGGCCTGCCCACCTGCCTTTTCCACGACATGGCGGGCAGGCTCACCTCGGTTGAGAAATCCATTGGGACCGTGCTCAAAAACCCAGTCTCGGTGGTACTCGGTTTTGACGGTGCCACCCAGCTCAGCATTCTTCTCCAGAAGAAGGATCTTGACCGAAGAGGTATCGGGATATTTCTTTTTCAGGTAATGGAGGACACTCAAACCGCTGATACCGCCGCCGATGATGATAATGCTTTTTGTAAATGTCATTTTAATTAGGGGACAGCGCCTATTTTTTATTATAGAAAAATACTTTTAGGAAAAATAGGCGCTGTCCCCATTTTCCCAAACCCATGAACCCGGTCCACCACGAATTTCAACGTATCCACTTCCACATCGGGAAACACGCCATGGCTGAGATTAAAAATATATCTTTGATAATGCCGGCCACCCATGAGGACATCCCGGATCTCCTTCTCCAGGAGGTCCCGGGGCGCATACAAAAGCCCGATGAACAAATTGCCCTGCACGCCCTTATCCGTTTTCGCCAAAATGGGGTTATGCCCCAAGACCACGCTCTCGCACACACTTAAAAAATCCGCGCCGCATTTCTCCATCAGCGCCAAAAGATGCTGACAATTTTTTAGATAATAAATCGAGGGTAAATCTACTTCATCAAAGATCTCCCTCACATACGGAAGAACCCAATGGGCATAATCCGTCGGCCTCAAAGCCCCGGCCCAGGTGTCAAAAAGTTGGAAGACTTTGATGCCGGCATCTTTCTGCAGATTTAGATAGCGCATGGTGTTTCTCGTCAGGATTTCCATAAGTCTATGAAAGGCCTCCGGCTCATGGAACATCAGATGAAAGATACGGCTAAAATTCATCGGAGAGCCCCCCCCCACCAAATAAAAGGCCACGCTAAAAGGAGACCCGGCAAAGCCAATGAGGGGAATGTCCGTTGGGAGTCTTTGCTTGACCAAACGTATGGTTTCGCGAACATAGTTTAACTCTTCCTCATAAAAATCATGAATGGCCCCTAAATCGTCAGGTTGTGCGATGGGGTTGGTGATGACCGGGCCGTTATTTTGGGAGAAAGAGATCTTAAAACCCATAGAAGCCGGCAGAGTCAAGATATCCGCAAAAAGAATCGCCGCATCCACGTTGAGCTCTTTCACGGGAAGGCAGGAGATTTCAGAGGCGATCTCGGGGTTATGAAACATCTCCTCAAGCGGGTATTTTGATTTTAAGGCTTGGTATTGGGGAAGGGTACGCCCGGCCTGGCGCATAAACCAGACGGGGATGGTTTTGTTGGTGCCCTGGAAGGCTTGTAAAAGCAACGATTGGCTCATATTGAAACTTATGTTGTAGCAAACTAAGTTGCCAATGTTGCCAACGTTACCAAGGTTGCCTTTTTTAGGTTGCTTAAAGTTACAGGAGGTTAGAAATAGAAAAAATCAACCTTAGGCAACTTTTAAGCAACCTAAAGAATGTCGGATGAATCAAGTAACATTAGTAACATCGGCAACTTTGGAAACATCTGCAACCTGTAACTCAAACCGTCCTCGAAAACGCCCGGTGCCCATCTTTCTGCCGCAGATACCAATCAAACCCCATGCACACGTTGCGGATAAAAATTCGACCCAAGTCCGTCGCTTTGAGGCTGCCGTTGGAAGAAACGAGAAGCCCCTCAGTTATACACCTTTGGACATGATCTTGTTCCATGGCAAAGTAGTCATCAAAATCCATCGAAAATTTTTTTTGAAATTCTTCCCGGTCAATCTCAAACCGACACATCAGCCGCTGAATCACCCACTGGCGGATTCTGTCATCGGGCGAAAGGACCTTTCCCCTCTCCACCGGCAATTCGTTACGCCTTAGGCTATGGTAGTACTGAGGCAGTGTCTTATAGTTTTGAATATAAGTGTTTTCAAAAAACCCGATTGAGGAAACGCCGAATCCTAAAAACTCATCGGCTGGCTTGACGGTATAGCCCATAAAATTCCGGTACAGAGTCCCTTTACGAAACGCCCGGCTCAGCTCGTCGGTATGAAGCGCAAAATGGTCCATGGCGATGGCCTGATAGCCGTTTTGCAAAAACTCCTGCCGGGCTTGGAGAAAAATCTCCAGTTTCTCATTGGTGTTTGGAAGATCGTTGGGTTGAAACTTGGTCTGGTGTTTCTTAAGCCATGGCACGTACGCAAAACTGTATAAAGCAATCCGATCGGGCTTCAAGCGAATGACTTTCTCTAAGGTGCCCTGGAAACTCTCCTTTGTCTGGTGCGGCAGACCGTAGACAAGATCATAATTGATCGAATGAAACTCCAAATCCCGGCACTGATCGGTCACCTCTTTAACGATCTCATAAGACTGAATGCGGTTGATCTGGCTTTGCACTTCTGGGTCAAAATCCTGAATGCCCAGGGAGATCCGGTTGAAACCCAGGGACTTCATCTTTTTGAGTTGGCTTTTCTCGATGGTGCGAGGATCGATCTCCAGGGCGATTTCGCCGCTTAGGTCCACATCAAAATTCTCTTCGATCTTTTTAAAGAGCCGTTCCATCTGAGGCTCGGAAAGATAATTGGGTGTTCCCCCTCCCCAGTTGAGCTGGCGGATGCGCTTTTGGGTTCCCAAAATCTTTCCAACCGTATCGATCTCCTGAAAAATAAACGCCAAATATTCATCGGCGTAACGGTCTTCTCGGCTCCGGATCACGACATTGCAGGCGCAAAAATAACACAGGCTCTGGCAAAAAGGAATGTGCACATACAACGATAAGGTTTTGTCGGTCTTGGCTAGATCAAGGAGTCTGGCCTGATACACCGAGGCGTTGACCTGTGTGGTCCACTCGGGAGCGGTGGGGTAGCTCGTATACCGCGGGCCGGGGAGGTCGTATTTGAGGATGTTGTCCTTGGTGATTTCGGGAGTCATGGGGTAATCTTTTGCCCCCTTAAGATATTCTTTACTCTTGCACCGCTTGTAGATATTCCCTATTCATCCGCGCGATGTGCGAGACGCTGATTTCCTTAGGGCAGGCGGCCTCACAGAGATATTCATTGGAACAGTTGCCAAATCCTTCCGCATCCATTTGCTCGACCATCTTCCAAACCCGGCCGGCCTTCTCGATTTGTCCCTGCGGCAGGAGACTCAAGTGACTCACCTTGGCCGCGACAAAAAGCATGGCCGAGGCGTTGGGACACGCGGCGACGCACGCACCGCACCCAATGCAGGCCGCGGCGTCCATCGCCTCCTCGACGCGCGGCTTGGCCACGGGAATCGTATTGGCCTCGGGCGCCTGGCCGGTCTTAACCGAGACAAAGCCTCCAGCGGTCATGATCCGGTCAAAGGCCTCTCGATCCACCACCAAATCTTTGATAACACCAAAGGCCCGGGCCCGCCAGGGCTCAATCACCAGGGTCTCGCCATCTTTGAAATGACGCATGTGAACCTGGCAAAGCGTTGTCGCCTGCGAAGGCCCATGAGGACGGCCGTTGACGACCGCGCCGCAGGACCCGCAAATTCCCTCGCGGCAGTCGTGGTCAAAGGCAATGGGGTCTTTGCCTTCTTTGGTTAATTGTTCGTTGACCACATCCAGCATCTCCAAAAACGACATGTTGGTGTCGATATTTTCAGCGCGATAGGTCTCGAAGCGTCCCGGGCTTAGGCGATCTCTCTGGCGCCAGATTTTGAGGGTGAGATTGATGGTTTTAGGCATGGTTGGTTTATTCCATCAAAATTTCTAAGACCGATGGCGTTTCTCTCGTTCCCAAAGCATCCATAAATCCCGTGCTCCGTGGATTAATGCGATGACATGAACGACTTGTTTACTAACCCGGTAAATTAATCGATAATCTCTCACGAACAGCTCACGGAGACGAGGGTCACTAAATTCAGGTACGGCACGGCCACGTTCTGCCAAATCAGCGAGCGTCCGTGCGGCGTCTCGCACCTCACGGACAAATGCTGCCGCATAATACGCAGAATCTTTGGAAATATAGTCAGCAACACCTTCCAGATCGCTCCACGCAACCTCGGTCCATTTCACCTGCCGAGCCATTTAACCATCCTTCGCTCAGCTTCTTCTTGGGACAACAGATGGGCTTTTTTCACATCTTTCAACCCGCGTTCAATCTTTTCACGCACGTAGATATGATACTGAATATCCTCAAACGACGAATTGTCTGGTAGTCCCTCAAGCAGTTTTCGAACTTCTTGTTTAGCTGTCCTCATAGTTTTTCATGCCCCCTTTGGAATTTTATCACTTATAACTTCTCTGTGCCGGCTGAACTTCCTCAAAAATCAGAGGCTCTTTGTGTAACACCGGTTCACTTCCCACACCCTTAAATTCCCATGCTGCCACGTAACAAAAGTTTGCGTCATCCCGCAAAGGCTCACCTTCCGGTGTTTGAAACTCTTCGCGGAAATGCCCTCCGCACGATTCCCGGCGGTTTAAGGCATCCCCAACCAAAAGCTCAGCGAACTCCAGATAATCCGCCACGCGCCCGGCGCGTTCGAGGGTCTGATTCAATTCTTTTAAGCCGCCCACCACATTCACATTTTCCCAGAATTCCTGGCGGATCTGCGGAATCTTTTGGAGGGCCTCTTTAAGTCCCTCTTCCTTCCTCGACATCCCGCAGTTGTCCCAAAGAAGCCGGCCCAATTCCCGATGAAGATCATCGACACTCCGTTTGCCGCGAATGGCGAGAAGCCTCTTTGTTGTGTCTTGGACTTCCCCTTTAATCTTGGTGAATTCCGGATGATCGGTTTTGACCTGACCCGGCGCAATCCCCGCGAGATAATCCCCAATCGTATACGGAAGAATAAAATAGCCATCCGCGAGCCCCTGCATGAGGGCACTCGCCCCCAAACGATTAGCGCCATGATCCGAAAAGTTGGCTTCGCCCAACACAAACAATCCCGGCAGATTGCTCATGAGATTATAGTCGACCCACAAGCCGCCCATCGTATAATGAATGGCAGGATAAATCATCATGGGCTCTTGATACGGATCCGTGGCGGTGATTCTTTCGTACATATCAAACAAATTCCCGTAGCGCTCCTCAATAATATCCGATCCCAGACGTTTTATCGCGTCCGATAAATCGAGATAAACGGCCAGGCCCGTGGGGCCCACGCCCCGGCCGGCATCGCATTCGTCTTTGACCGCGCGGGAGGCGAGATCCCGGGGAACCAGATTTCCGAAGGTGGGATATCGACGTTCCAAAAAATAATCACGTTCCTCTTCGGCGATTTCCGAAGGAAGCCGATTGTCATTCTTTTTCTTGGGGACCCAAATACGTCCGTCGTTTCTCAGGCCTTCGCTCATCAGAGTCAGTTTGGATTGATACGTCCCGTGAACCGGAATGCACGTCGGATGGATCTGGGTAAAACAGGGATTGGCAAAGTAGGCGCCCCTTTTGTGCGCCCGCCAGATGGCAGTGGCGTTGGAGGCCTTGGCATTGGTGGATAAATAAAAGGCGTTTCCGTAGCCGCCGGTTGCCAGGACCACCGCATCACCGGCATAAGCTTCGATCGTCCCATCCAGGAGATTCCGCACGATGATGCCGCGGGCATGGCCGTTGACGACCACCAAATCCAGCATCTCTCGCCGGGGATAGAGTTCGATTGTTTTTTGGGCGACTTCTTTGAGCATCGCGCTGTACGCCCCCAGAAGAAGCTGCTGGCCGGTCTGACCCCGGCAATAAAAGGTTCGTGAAACCTGGGCGCCCCCAAACGAGCGGTTATCGAGATAGCCGCTGTACTCCCGGGCAAACGGCACTCCCTGCGCCACAGATTGATCGATGATGGCATTGCTGACCTCGGCCAGACGGTAGACATTGGCCTCCCGGGAACGGAAATCCCCGCCTTTGATCGTGTCGTAGAACAGACGCTCGACACTGTCGCCGTCATTGGGATAATTTTTCGCGGCATTGATCCCGCCCTGCGCGGCAATGCTGTGCGCCCGGCGGGGGCTATCCTGAATGCAAAAAACCTTGACCCTGTAGCCGAGTTCGGCCAAAGAGGCTGCGGCAGAGCTACCGGACAAACCGGTGCCCACGACCAAGACCGTGTATCTTCTTTTATTGGCAGGGTTCACCAGTTTCAAATGGAGCTTGTGTTTGGTCCATTTGTCTTTCAGGGAACCTAAAGGGATTTTTCCATCAAGAGTGCTCATGACCTCATACCCTCTCATACCTTATATTTGAGACTGTCCAAGAAGACATACACCGGAATCGTGCTGTAGCCTACGGCAATGAGAACTCCTAACACACCGCTCAACTTATCGATGAAAGAGGCCTGCAGAAAGCGATCGAAGCCAAATGTCTGAAAGAAACTTTGGATGCCGTGAGTCAGATGAAATCCCAAGGCCATCATCGCCACAATATAGCCGAGGCTGTGCCAGGGATTAGAAAAGGAATTGTAGACAATCGCATAAAGCCCGAGAGACCGGCCGTCCGGCATAAGACTCCGGGGGCCGGCTTTATCGACAAAGGTAAAATCCAAAAGGTGCCAGATGACGAACGCTAAAATGAGGGTTCCTGTATACGGCATAAGCCTGGTGGCCCAGGATCGTTCCTCAGATGGATTGTACACGCCGTAGCGTTGGTCTCTGGCCTGAAGATTCTGCAAAACCAGAAGCGCTGTGACATACAGGTGAATCACAAAGACCAAAAACAATCCAAACTCCACGAAATACAAGGCGGGCCACAGGCCGACCATTTTTTTAGAATAATCGTTGAAGGCCTGCGGCCCCGCGTAAATCAACAGGTTTCCCGCCAGATGAGCGATCACGAACACAATCAAAAAAAGCCCCGTTGTGGCCACGATCTGCTTTTTGCCGATGGAGGATTGTAGATAGCTGAGCCACTTGTTCATCTTAAAACAATCCCTTTGGGTTTAGGATTTTATGGCTGGATTACGATAGGGGGGATTATAGCACAATGACTTTGTTTTTCAATGGTTGCTCGACATTCAATAAGAGGTAGAATATAATCTGCATGGATCATCAAAACGTAAGACGAAGGAGGTAAGGATTTATGACTCAAGTGACTGTATCCTCCAAGTATCAAATCGTTATCCCCAAAGAGGTTCGTCAGCAGTTGCCCCTTCGGACAGGACAAAAGCTGGCCGTGGTTGTGAAGGAAGGGGTGATCAGTCTCCTCCCTGATCGGCCTATAGCATCTTTCAAGGGCTTCCTAAAGGATATGAAGATTGACATGTTTCGAGAAAAACGGGATCGCCTATGACGCTCATTGACTCTTCAGGTTGGTTGGAATTCTTTACAGACGGACCTTTAGCTGGTGCCTATTCGAACCATTTGAGAAATCTCAATGAAGTGGTCACACCGACTATTGTCCTCTATGAAGTGTATAAAGTCATCAAACGCCAACGCAGAGAGGAAGACGCCCTGGCTGCAGTAGCTTAAGATGAGTAAGACCAAGCTCATCCCCCTTACCGATACAATCGCGTTGACTGCTGCTGATGTCAATCTTACTTACCAGGTGGCAATGGCTGACGCGATCATTTATGCGACATCGCTTACCGAAGG
>CAZUJQ010000057.1:0-12644 GCA_964620805.1 uncultured Planctomycetales bacterium
TCTTTGGTCTGGTGATGACCTCGCTCATCGGGCCTAAATTCTTAGTTCCCGCGATCAAGAAAATTTTTGTTCCGGACTATCCGGAGCGCGCCGTCGCAAACATTGTTTCGGTCTGGGCCGGCGTGCTCGGTTTCGTGTGGCTCTTCAAGGGTTTGATTGCGCTCGGCTGGATGAATTCCGGCACATTCACAGTCTTCCTAATATTGGCATTTATTTTCTATAAAACTATCGCCAAATGGATCTTTACCTCTTATGCCAACTTGGGGAAAGTTTCCGGAAGGCCGGAGAACCGGCTGTGGGAATTTGCTAAAAGAGTGGTCATTTTGGCTGTGAGCTTCGCTGCAATGGCTTTACTCGCCGGCGCGATTGCCTGGGCAGTACAATTAATTCCTCTGCCTCTCTTTAAAATGTTTACAGAGGCGCTTGGTACTGTCCGGGCAGCCTGGTGGCTTTACTTTCTCTTGGCCCCCACCGTGGGTGACAGTGGCATGGGACCCATTGCCGGCATCATCCCGCTTATCGGGATCCTGCATGTGGGGCTTGTGTTCAATTACGTATTGGTCATTTTCGTCGTGACGCGCTTCTTGAGCGACTCCATGCGGGAGGTTGATAAGAAATTTCCCGGCTTGCTTGAGCGAAAAGGAGGTTGGGGCAAAACTTATCGCGGCCTGCGGAACTTTGTCGATATTAACTTTCTTATTACCAGGGACGCTTATAAAGCTGCGGCGGAGACAATCAAAAATACGGCCATGCTGCTTGTCTCCCTCATCGTGCGGCCGACGGTCCTCGACAAGAATACTGTTCCCGCACTGGCCGGGCGAAAAGACGTAAGGTGGGATCCGCGCTTGAAACTCGAGACAGGGGCCGGGGCCGGCGCTGATTTTGATTATGAAGGCATCTTCGACCCGAACGCGCCCTATTATCTGGACCGTCCGCTTCGCTGGGGGGCCGGGATCCACTTCGGCGTGGTGGCGGGACTCTTGGATCCTGCTCTCGTCTTCCGCGGTGCGCCGATCTTTGCCTTCTCCTGGATGTTGGGCCCGATCATCGGCTGGTACGAGACCCATCTGGGCGGTTCCCATCACCACGTTCCCCTGCCCTTCATTTATCAGCGCGAGTATCAAATGACGCAGTGGCTGTATGAGCACCAAATCAAAAATGGCGGCGCCTTCCCGAGCCATGCCGAAGTGGTCAGCCAGATTGCCCTGGTTACCGGCGACCGTGATTACGACGATCCCTTCGTCCGCGACTATCCCTTGAACCGCAACCTCAGCAGGTACGCCCATGAAAAGAAGGACCGGGACCGGGCCAGGCTGTACCTTCATTACCTCACGACCTTTGACACGGCCGGCCAGGCGCCGGATAAGGTGCGCTTGCGCGAGATTCTCAAAGAGCGGATTGCAAGCCATGAGGGAAAAGACCCGAATGAGAAAGAAGAGCTGCCAATCGTCAGAATGCTTTATCCGGATTGGGAAGCCCGGTGGGACGTACTGCCCGAATTGATCAGAGTGGAGATCCTTAATGATATCTATGCCTCCGGAGAGGGGAGAGAGCTATTGATTCAAACAGTTTTTGGCGGTTCTGCAGTGGGGGCCCGCAAGCATATAGCTTTTGTCAACGTGGCCGCCGAAATTCTGCAAGAAGCGGGACCTCGGCATTTGGTTGGATTCTGGAAAGGGCTGTGGATTTGGCTGAAATCACTGGCCGCTCCCATTATCTCGGTCGTGACAAGAAAGCCCGTCGCTACGGAATCGATTGTCCGCTTCTGGCCTAACTATACGGAACAAGAAAAGACCACGATTATGGATAGGGCTCTTGATCGGCATACATCGGGCATCCTGAGCGATGTCGAGAGGGATGCACGACGGACGATGATTATGGAGGCTTTGGGTCTATCAACACAAGCGGCGGTTGACGCCGAGACACAAAAGGCCCTGAACCCGTTAAACTACAAAAGAGAATTTAATCCCTCTTTCAACCGAAACCAAGGCAAACGAGTCAAGGATATGCTCAAAGATCTTCCTTATTCAGACAGGACCCACCGGAAAAAAGCGAGAGCAGAAGTGCGTGTGACGTCCAACCTAGCCGGGGCCCTCGCACGTTTGAATCGCATCATCGAGTGGGAATATCGCGATTACAAGGAGAACGGTGAAAGAATTGTGGGCGAAGTCTTGAGCCCCCCCTTGGTTACGGAAGCAAAAGAGCGCTCGGGCCTTGCTCGTTTGGGTGATCCCAAGGTTGCAAAGGCAAGGGACCGTTTCGACGATTTTGTTCAAGGGATCAATAAGACGGGCGCCCGCATCAACACGGCTTTAAGGATCCGAATGATTGAAAACGAAATTAAGGAGGCGGGCAAATCAAAAGAGTTGGGAGGAAAGATTTCTCTGGCCCGGCATGCTTACATTTCCGCGCTTCGATTCTTGCTTGCCGAGTCTTGGAAATTCCATAAGGCAAAGCAGGCCATTGTGGGGGGCTACAAATTGAAATTTGCTTACTATAATCCCTACGGCCTTCTGGACGACCCGGAAACCTTGGCCTATTTCAATTTCGCCGCCGGTTATGATGTGACCCAAGATCTCCGAGAGATCCAGGACAAGGAAATTCCTCCTAGTTTCCCGATTGCCAAAGAGAGAGACAAGCGCGTTCTTGTCGGCGGCTTGCCCGGCGCGGTACCGGGAGAGGCCAAGGTGGCAACAGGACCGGCCGGAGCCCTTGAATATCCTTTTGGTGAGTCCGGCAGCCCGCAGACCGAAAGTCCTGCCAAAGGAGGCTATCCGTTCAATCCGGCCGAGGCCCACCCCACGGTTCTATTGATGATGCTTCCCTTTCAAGGAAAGAAGGCGTTGGGCGCTGTGAAGGCAATGGTCGAAGATCCCGGCGAGCGGCTTTGGGACCCAGAGTATGGCGCGAAGGAAGCTTTCAATTTTTCCAACGGGACGACGGCTGTCGATGATACTCGTGTTGCGGACAACATGTTGATCGGCCTCCTTGCCGCCATCAATGCAGTGACTGACAATGCCGTGATACGCCGCTTTCATTCCGCAGACTCTGTTCGGCAACTGGATGGGAACTTGTCGGCGTTTGATCTCACACGAGAGGTTGCCAGGAACAAGCCCGGCGAGCATTTCAAATGGTTTATCGATACAACCGGGGACGAGCCCAAGGCACGTTACTTCGACATGGACGGAGAAGAGCATATCCTGAAGGTGGGAAGCTACGTCATAGATTTTGAGAATCAAGCCTTGCTTCAACGTGTGCTGACTAACCCCAACGATCTTCCGGAAGCAGTCCGTCCCGGCATAGCCCCGGGTGTCGATGAGCTAAGCGCGGAAGATAAAAAGTGGATTGTGGAGAAGGTCATTGTTCCCATGACACGGTGGCTCAGGGCGGCCACGGAAAATTCCGGTTTGATCGTCGATCATACCGGACGGATCGGAGATGATTCTGTTGGTCTGAAGGCGGACAAATCCGGAAACACAGCCAACGGACTTTACGCGGCGGCCGTGATCGGGCTTATGGAAGTCAGCAGAATACCGGAACTCTTGTCTGAGGAAGCGACGGCCGAGAAGCTGATGCCTCAACAAGAAGGAGTGGAAAGATTACGGCGGCTCGCCGGAGATCTGGAACACATTCGGGCCCAACTGCCTCCCGGCGAGACTCTCATCCGTCAGTGGTACAACCGGGCCAGCCGTGAAAAGATGCCCGGAACAAATCTGAATTCGAGCGTTGACCTCGGCTGGCTCCTTTCCGGTTTGACCACGGTCCATCACGCCTTGGCGGGATGGGGATTGGCTCCGGATGCGGTGCTTGCGTTCGAAACTTTCATACGGAGTCAAAATCTGGGAATCTTTTACGATGCTAAGAAAAAGCAATTTCGTAACAATCGTGATCCGGACAAAAGGGACGAGGCGGGGAGCGCGAAATTGAGCGACGCCTATTATGAGTTGGGCAGCACGGAAATTATTCCCGCTGTTCTCATGGCCTCTAGTAAAGGTGACATCAAGAAAGAGGATGGAAGTCCTGACCGTGCGGAAGCCTTGAAAGGGCTTAGGATGCCGGTCATCACAGAAAGAGTTCTCATGCCCGACGGCACCACGCGGAGGATTAAACTGTTGGGGGCCACCGGTGGTTCCTTGCTCGAACTTCTTGCCCCTTACGTCACGCTGGTTGATGCTTCCAAGTCGCCGCTCTTAATGCGCCATGTTTTAATGACGGTCTTCTACCAATTAGCCCAGTACCGGACTGTGGAGGAATTGATGCCGGAGCCTGTAGCTGAAGCTGAACCACTTCATCCAATACACCGCTTTATCACTTCAGCGAAAGTGAAATGGGCTACCATCGGCGCCGTTTTGTTTGGAATCGTGGCAACGATTTTATTCTTTGTATTTCCCTTCTTAAAACAAAAGGAATCTAAAGTCACAAAAGCTCCGGAGCCGCCACCCATAACCCGGCATGAGGGTTCGACGGCCCCGGTGAAACCGGAGAAACCTGTGACGCCGCCGACGAAAAAGGAAGAGAAGTCGACAAAACTGGTTACTCCGCCCACGCATCCGACAAAACCACCTAAAGAGGAGAAGCCGCCCAAAGAGGAAAAACCGGTCAAGCCCGTCCAGCCGCCGGTCATTCCGCCTAAGCCCGAGATAAAGCTTGAGGCGCAATTACAGCCAGAACTAGAGAAATACAGACAGCAGTATTTACTGGCCCTGCTGGAGTATTTTAGAGAAGGCCGGGGAGTATTACGAGCCACTTTTGTTTACGAGGGGAAACAGACGGAAGCTCTTGTTGCGATTGACCGAATTGGAGCGAGCGGACGGGCTTTTGTACCCGGATTCCGGGACACCCGCTACACGCAACCTCTTGCCCTCAGCATCTGGCTCAATATCCTGGCCCAACAAGTGGAGGGCACCCTCCCACCGACGGTCCGGAATCCATTGGAAGAACTCGTCAACTACGTCAAGTTTCTCTCCTATATGCAAGAGACCTATAAAGTTCCTGTCTGGATGCAGATCAATCCGAATCCTGTGTTGGACGGGAGGCGAGCGGTCGGCATCGAAGACCTGGACCAGTACGTCAATCAATTGGGCCGGGCCATCGGAGTTTTGCAGTACGCATTGGATCAGGAGAAAGATGCTGTGAGGAAACAGGAAATCACCCAACTGATTCAGCAACTTATGAAACTCATACAGGCCAATAAGGGAGTATTTGAGAAACTTTACGATCGGGACAAAGGGCTCTTGGCGCGGGAATACGATGTAAGGGCCCATGAGGCGGTTGAGGGAAGCGGCTATAAAGACAGAAGGACCGTCGAAGACCGCGCCGCATTGGCCTTTGCTGCCTCGTTTTATGGGCTGCCGGAATCTGTCTGGACGCGGGCCCCCTTCAAAATTAAAAAGTATCTCGACCTCAAGGGGCGGGTGTATCCGCTTATCCAAGCTTACCATGGCGGCTCATTTCAGCATGGTTACAATCTGATGAACGGAATCGAGCTGGATTATCCGCACATGAGGACCCTCCATGAAAATGCTGTGGAGATGTATCTGAACGAACATGCGAAGGACAAAAGAAGCTATTTTCCCGGCGCGTCCTTTGTAGGTAACAGTGATAATTATATAGGTGCCGCCGGTATTGCGGTAGTGGCCGAAGATAGCAGCGTCAAAGGAGATATTAACAATCCCGGCTACGCCCTTCTGTTTGCGGGAGTCAAGCACTCACTCTTAAAACAGTTTGCCGAGGGACCGGGAAAAGATTTGGGCGATCCTGATCTTGGGGGGCTTCTTCCGGAATCTGTTGCAGACGGTCAAAAGCTGGACGAGTATTCGGCCGTGGTGGTTGGGCCCAGCGTGCTGACACTTTCCACTGCCAAGGATCCGGGGAAATATACCCGGAGATTTCTGCAGGCCGAAGATATTCACGGCATCAAAGGGTTGAAACAGAAACACGACAACCTTTACTTTCCCAAATCGCTCGGGATCAAGATGGACGATATCACGCCGGCCTCAAAAGCTCCCGAGAAAAAAGTGGAGGCAAAGGAAGCAAAGCCCGATCTTGAGTTGTCCGCTTGGGGGATCAAAGATGTGGGGGCTTTCACGCAAGTCGATCGTTACCGCGGTAACCGAACGGAGATGCAAGGCGGGAAACTTCGGATTCAGTACCGTGTGGACGAAAAAAATACGTATGCCGGCACATTTATCACTCTCAGATCACCGCTCAATATCGCAGACTATTCGGATCTCGAGCTTACGATCAAAAACGGTGTCGTTCCCGACCAATTTAAGGTGGAGTTGAAGGGCCGGGACGGAATTATCGGATCGCCGATTTATACGGAGAAAGGGCTCAAGAAAGGACAGACCGTTAAACTGTCCATTCGTGATGTTGCGATCCAGGACAAGCCAGTCACCGAGATCGTGATTTTTGTCGTAGAAAAAGATAAAGCCGGAGATAACACGGTCGGAACCTTTACCATGAGCGCTAAATTAATCGGAGCGAAACGCTCGGAGGTTCGAATGAGCCTTGACGAAGCGCGGCGGCTTGTCGCGGAGAACGCGGCGAAGCTCCGCGAATTTCTGGCCCCTAGGGGAACGCTCTCTGGACAGGCGGACTTTGTTATCGGATTCGGTCATCATGACCGCCGGATTGCCGATCGCGCTGCGGAACATTACCAATCCGGCCGCGCGAAGAGAATTATCTTTAACGGCGGCATCGGGCGTTTGACATCGGAAGAACAAAGGAAAGAAGGCGGTGAGGCGCCGTGGTTCAGGAACTATGTGCTAGAAAATTACCCAGAAATTCCGGCGGAAAAGATCTTAATCGAAAATCGACCGGGAGGAAAAGGTTCTATCAATACCGGGGAAAATGCCAAGTTTACTCTCGAGGCGCTCGAGGGACAAAATCCCACGAAAACGAATTATTTGCCAGGACCCGTTAGACAGTTTTTCCTGAAATTGCTGGCCCTCTTCGCCTGGATCCCGCCAGTCAAAGCGTTGTGGCGGAGGCTCGCGATGAAACTGATCGTTGTTCACTACGGCTATATGACCGAACGCGCAATCCAGACGCTTTACAAGAACTTTGATTCGCGTGTATTTGAAATTATTCCTGATCCGATTCCGGGACCGGCATTTTCTGAAACCCTTTCGGATACCCGCCTTTATCAAGGACTTGCACAAGCGGTCGGCGAAGTTGATCGGATCCGCAAGTATCAGAAGGATCCTGAAAATTTCATTGTACCCACCGAGATTTCGGAGGACGTTCGCGGCGCTACGGAGGAGGTAAGATCGGCCCTCCTCGTTATTAATGATGCGCTGGTGCAGGAACTGGTTTCTCAGTATAAGGGCCGGGACATGAAGACCGACGACCAGAAGCGGCTGGAAGAACTTCTCACTAGCCGGCATGAATTAGTGGGCGATCTTCTAAGGCATGATCTCGAAACCCTAAGAGAGCGGAAGTCTTATCAGCCAGGAGATGTTCTTAACGTTTACGCAAAGTACATTCCTTTACAAGTCCTTAAGGTCATCTCTGGGGGGGCAGCTTGGGAGCTCCTGCCGAAGGTCTTCATGGACCAATGGGCCCATTATGTACAAATTGCCAAAATTTCGGACTGGCTTGCCACACTTGGCCGCTTTGACGATAAGACCAAGGAAGATGCCCGTCGGATCTTGAACGAGCTTTGGGAACGGAGAAAGAAAGATGAGCCCGCGCAGTTGGAGTCGGTCGAGGAAAGAGGGGCCTTCGATGGTGAAATCTGGAGGTTGTCACGGGTCATGAAGCGCGTCATGGAGGATCCGAAGACTGGCGCACTTTTTGAGGACCTCATGGCCCTTCATGATTACGGCAAACTGATTGACCTTCCGGAGCATTACGCTCCCGGGGCCCGGCTTGTCCGGGATCTCCTGAAAGATAAGGCCAAATCCTACACCGAAGAGGAATTCAAGATTCTTGAAGGTTTGATTCTCTACCATTCGATCTACGCGGAGATAGGTTTTGGAGAAGCCCTTCCTTATGGGTTTATAGAATTTATCGAATCTCTGAGCCCCGAATGGGGGAAGCGCGTTCTTGATATTCTTCTGGTCTTCCACGCGATCGACATCGCATCGGTCGGCAAGGGAAAACTGATGGCAAGACAGCTTCGTCTTTTCCAGGAATACTTCGCTAATGTCTCACTTCTACGGTCGCTGAAGGAGGACATCGTCTCCAGGCGAATCGAAGGCCAGCTCGGTGTCGTTTTTAAGGGGGAAGTCACGACTGAAAGAGAGCGTGCCCTAATGCTGATGCGCAGACTCGATGGGGGGACTCACGAGTTTCTTACAAACGTGGCAACCCGGGCCGACATCTATCTGACGATGAATTTGAGCGCGGAGGAGCTCGTGGCGTGGAATCTCATTCGCGCCAAGATCTGGGAAAAGCTGAAGCGGGGGGGCTTGAACGTAGAACTCATTGTGAATACGTCAGACAAAGTCGCTACTGAGATCAAATCCCTCATTCGCGAAGTCGGGCTTGAACGCCTTGCGAGAAGTACGGTTGAAATTAACGCTCAAGCAAACGAGGCGGTTATTCCTTTCAGAGATCTCAATACGGAATTAGTGATTCCTATCCGAGTTAAGCAGGAAAACAAGACCGTGAGCGTAAAAACGGCTTCGGAATCCGCCCAGGACACGTCCTTCCTAAAATTGAGGGGCGCGAAAGAGGATCGAGGTCCGGCAAAGCGCTCCGAGCTTCGCATAGTTGCCGAGGCCGCTACAAAGCCGGCCAGGATAGGAAGAGGATTGGAATCGGCGTTGGGATCGGCGAAAGAGTTCCGCTGGCTGACTGATGTGCGTGTCAACGGTCTTCTTCCGCCTCGTTTGCGAAGGTTGGGCGTTAGAATCGATGAGGAATTTCTGCAGCTTCTCGATCAGTTTCCGAAAACAATCGCGCTCGAGCGGGTCAATGTTGATGCGCCTGCAAACTTCACTTATCAAGGAAAGACACCATTGGCATATATTCTGGAATTCAGGCGGGAATATGCAGGAAATGATTACGAGTTTATTCGTGAACTAATCGGAAAAATGCGAAGTGGAGTACAATTAGCCGGAAACCCTGCCAAGCAATTGGTCATTTACGTTAACTCAAGTCAGATTGCAGGGGCCGAGGAATGGATTGAAGCTATCCGGGAAAGGTTCCATCAGGAAATTTTGAAGGACAGGACTCTCATGGTGCTCAGTGTCAGCAAGAGTTGGACCCTCGATGACGTGGTGAGGCTTGAGGCAAAGAGGAGAAACATATATCTGAGACACGTGGTGCAGATTACAAGCGACAAGGCTACTGAGGAAGCATTGACATTACGTGGAATGTGGCGTGCCCTGTGGGCGGCTGCCGACCTGCTAGATCAGGATCTCATGGTTGTGGTTGGGAGTAAGAGGGTTTCCCTTCCTATACAGGAGCTGCAGCTTATAAAGGTCTTGGAGGAGCTGGCCATAGAGGCCGCAAAGCAGACAGCACGTTCGGCGTAATGCTTCATACAACCGCTATTTTATATTATAAGGTTTTATAATATGCTAGCCTAACATTCACTACTCAAATACCCATAATAAGTTAGAAAATAAATAAGCACATTTCCCAGCCTATTTCTGATGGATTTTTGATCCATAACTTGCACCATTGTAATGGGATACTGATCTTTAGTAGTTTTACGACGTTTTCATTGACAGCCTATAAACGGCACAGGTATATTTTTATGTGGAATTTGGTCCGGTAACCAAGCACAAAAATTAGGGGATACGTATCTTCAACCTTGAAAGGTTGAGGATTTTTTTGTCTCGTGAATTTTAAGTTTTAAAATTTGTTTATAATCATTGATTAGACTGTTAGATAAAAAGCAAAAAATATTCATGGGGATCAAGGACAGACGACATACACAAAAGGGACATGTTTCGGCAGCCGCTCTCATGCTGGTTGTTTTCTTCATTGCAGAAAGCGCCTGGATTCCATCCGCTCACGCTTTCCCGCTCACTGTTAGCCGACCAAGTGATCTCACGCAAAGTGAGGAGAATTCAGTAGCCTCAGGATTGGAGCTGACAGTACAGATGAATAATTTTGGGGACCTCAATGTTGAGGAAGTTGAAGATTTGTATGTTGTGAGGGATTTTCGCGAAGCTAATTTTCTTGAGGTTTTTGAAAGACTTCCTTCAGGCGGATACGGAAGAATTCTTAGATATAGGGGAGTCACAGGAGCGGGCCGATCCGTGGATTTGGAATTCATTTACGAAGATCAGAGCGAAGTAATTACCATGATTGACCATCGGACGGGTAGATTTTTAAGGGCGTATGTTTCAAATGCTGCAAAGCCAAGCGAGGATTTTTATCCGGAGAACGACTGGGAAGAACGCTTTGGAGAAATGTTGGCCTCGCAAGGGAACCCCTCGAAGTTTGTCGCACCTAAAGCACGTGAGATTGGTGGAGTATGGCCTAGGGTCGTTTGGAATTATCGCGGAATTCGAGCTGTTTCTGAGTTCGATG
Organism: uncultured Planctomycetales bacterium; assembly: GCA_964620805.1. Classification (GTDB taxonomy): domain Bacteria; phylum Omnitrophota; class Gorgyraeia; order Zapsychrales; family JAHFFX01; genus CAZUJQ01. Next base: position 10,492 of record CAZUJQ010000057.1, read on the forward strand.
TTTGGATGAAACGCCTGGTCAGAGGTCCTCCGGCCGGGAGGCCAAAGCTATGATTGCTTTCTCCCAGCCGAATAAACCCTTCCCTATTAGATTCATTGCTCTGCTTGTCATTGTCACATTTCTTGTTACCCAGGTCGACGCTCAACTGGCGTTTGCTTCTGGTGGAGGACAGATCGTAGTTCCTGCCGCTGCCGTCGAGCCGGATGAAGCCGCCGATCTCGCATCCCGCGAATCTCGAAAAGATCTCGAATCCATCCGTTATCAAAACGATCTCACCGAAGAAAAACCCGTAGAAACCGTCCAGCCAGAGGCGCCTTCAGAGGTAACTCCTGAGCCTGCTGAAGCGGCACCTGGAGAATCCGCGATCGAAGGCGGACAATGGACGGGTGAACACCCCCTTGGGGAGCCGGGCGCGGAAAAGAAGTATAGCGACATTCAGGCTAGGACTTTTGAGTATGTTCTGGAGCTCCTGAGACAGGACGGGCTTGCGGTCGGAGTTATCGTCGACGATCTCTCCGAGGAAAATCTTCGGGAACTCGTTGCTCTCAATAAAGAGGTGGGCATCGTTGCGCTCTACGGTCGGGCGGTCCTGTTCACGAGCAGTGATTCGGATCACATTAGGGTTTCGAGGTTGGTCGAACGCTTAACCAAGGAAGCCGATCTAATTTCGCACACGCATCCGACCTCGACAACTACGCTGCAGTCCGGCCCCAGCCATGAGGATTTAGAGAAGGCACAGGGAGTCGAATATGTCCTTACTGGCTCTGGAGCGTATGCGTACGGAGAAGGAGTAAAGACCCGTCGTTTGAGTTACGAGGAGTATCTGGAAGAACTCCAGCAGGCCATCGGGGCTTGGGCCGGAACGGATGTCGAGGGGGAGGTCTTAGCCAGGGATAAACTGCATCAGTTCATTGCGGGAATGGATGAGTTGAACCGCTTGAGGGAGACGGCCCCGGAAGAGGTCGTCCGTTTCCGGGCGGGAGAGCCCGCCGTGGTGATTGCAGGAACTTTGGGTGAAAAAACCGAGGGACCTTCTGGACTAGACCGGAGCGTCTTTAATTTCACGGAAGATGACGGAACGCAGGTCCTCATTGATGGCGAAGACGAAGTTGCGCGGACGCTCCTTCCGAAATATATCGGAGAACGGGTAGAGCTTGGCGGGGAATATTTCGAATTGGAAGGAGTCAAACTTCTCGGCGTCACGCATATCAACGGTACGGCTGTCGAAGAGTTATTCAAAGAAGAGGCGTTCTCTCTAGCGGAGGCCGCTCTGGAGAAGAGGCTCGATCTCGATCGTTCGGAATTCGATCGCGCTAACATAGAGGAGGTAAAGAGCAAAACTGTTTATAAGGTCACGCTCGAATACGGGACAGAAGTTTTCATCTACCAAATCGATTTTGAGGCCACATTAGATTCCCTTCGGGCCCGCCTGTTATCTCACGAATATACAAATTCCGGAGGTCATCGGATCGTCGAAGTATTCAATTTACGGAACGATCTTTTGCAACTGGTAGACCTGACCACTGGCACCTCCCAGAAGTACCACTACAATGAAAAAGGAGAGCTCGAGCGCATCGAGTCCTTCACCTCCGAGGGGGCCCTCTCTTCCACCCAATTCCTTGATCCCCAGGGAAAACTGAGAAGGCTCCTCTTGGCCGATGGGACCGAGCAGCTCTACCATGCGGACGGCTCCATTGGCGAAGTCCGTTACTCTGATGGGGCCCGGGACGAATACATCTACTCCCAGGAAGGACAGCTCACCCAGATCCGGAAGATCGACTCCCAGGGCAATGTCACCACCCAGGAGGTGACGGACGGCAGCATCACCGCCCTCCATCTCCCGGACGGGACGGTGCAGGAGATCGATCCCACGAACGGGAGGGTGAGTGCGGTCCGCCGCCCTGATGGGACCCTCTTGGTTTACGGCTATGACTCGGAAGGGAAACTCTCCCAGGTCACCATCTCGGACTCACAGGGGAGACTCACCGCCACCCAGTACTTTGACTCCGCAGGCAATCTCCTCCGGGAATCCCGTCCCGACGGCAGCACCCTCCTCTTCAACTCTTCCGGACAGGTGACCGGGGTCCAGTCCCCGGACGGCACCTCCCAGAAGTACCACTACAATGAAAAAGGAGAGCTCGAGCGCATCGAGT
>CAZUJQ010000057.1:12744-14845 GCA_964620805.1 uncultured Planctomycetales bacterium
CTATGACTCGGAAGGGAAACTCTCCCAGGTCACCATCTCGGACTCACAGGGGAGAATTGTGGGGACTCAATATTACGGACCTCAGGAGGAAGTTTCACGGATTGAATCAATCGATGAAAATGGAAATTTGGTAGTTCAGGAATTAAATCAAGACGGAAATTTGTCGCGGGTAACACGCGCTGAGGCTTTGCGGAATGCAAACGGTGAGATAACAGGGTTCCGGGATGTCGAGGACCTCTATAGTTATGACAAGGAGTCGGGAACGGCTACGATTGAGACGAACGAGCTTTTGCCAGAGGGCTCGAAGAAATTCCTCCAGCGGGAGACGGTGACTCTGGACAATGGAAAAATCACGCAATCAAGCAAATTGGTTGAGTTAGTAAGTGAGACCGGAACGGTACGGAAATTTGATCTGAATGGACGCTTAACTTCCATTCGTGAGAAGGACGGCAGCGGAGTTGATTATGATCCGGAGACGGGTCTGGCAATTGCATTTTACTCGAGTCAGGGAAAAGTCCTGCAGCTTACGAAAATTGTTGACCCGGCGACAGGAAAAGTTACCCGGGTGGAGTTTGAGGGAGAGGACACGGTTTACGTTCACACAGAAGAATTTACAGATCCTGATCTGGGATTGATGAGGCGGAGGATTTTCAGCAACGGAATGACGGTTACCTCGCGGGTAATCCAAAATGCGGACGGCAGCACGACAGAAGAAGTACAAGCCGTTACCCACGTTGATCAGCGTATCAATGTAACCGTTGAAGAGACGGAGCCGGACGGCAGCGTCCGGATTCGTCTTGTATTTCAGGGAAATGCCACCATTGTCCGTCTCGCCTTAGTCGCGGGTAACTTCCGCATCGACTGGATCCTCAATGTGCAGGGAAGAAAAGATACCTATAACTATACCAGCCAAGGTGCGTTGTCTTTTGTGGAGCAAAGTGACGGAACTCGCGTGGAATATGTGTTGGACCAAAATGGGAATAACATCACCGACGCCAATGGAAATCAGAAGGTGTCGCGTACCATCGAAAGACATGGTCGCGTCAATAAGTGGGTCTATACTTCGACCGATCCTGCGGCCGGAACTCTTCAAAAGATTCTAACCTATAACCGTGATCCCGACACCGATGCGACGGCTCGTTTGGTGTCCGAGAGATTGATTGCCGAAGGCGTCGTTCTTATTTTTGACAAGGCGGGGAACATTATTGCTCGGCAGGAGACAGAATCTAATGCTAGCGGCAACCCGGTCCGTACGAAGCAGTATGACACCAAGGGGTTGACGGAGACGGAAGCGCGTCGAGTGGGGAGTGGTCAGCTTGTCTTGGAGCAGAAGCATGATCAAACGATTTACGGGGTAACCATCACGCCTCAGATTGATTATTTCAACCTCGATGGGACCCTCAAGGAAAAAGACCTCAATGAATATGACCCGGTAGGAAGAGGATTTCTTGTTAAAACGACTCGTAAGAATGCGCAAGATAAAATTCTTTTCGTGCGGTTTTTCCGCACCAACAGTTTTAGCGAAGACGAACCGGCTTACTCGGTCATTTATGAGAATGGTCAGGCGGTGCGGCTGTTGGTGTTCGAATATGACTCGCGAAGGAGACTAAGCAAGATTCGAGAATATCGAGTAAAGGGAGACGTGGATCTTGTGGATGAAAATGGGAATGTGGCGCCAGCGGCGGGGGACCCTGCAGACATCCTTGAGAAGGTCACCACCCTTGAATATGTCGGGTTAACATCTGACCTGTCAAAAACAGTCACCCAAGTTTTCCGAAGTGACACCACCCTGAAGAGCGAGACGACGACAAATTTCGATTCTGTCCTTGCGGCCCCCACCACGAGCGATACCCAAAGTTATGCGGTGGACGGGACGACTAAGACAACTCATGTCCACACAGATTTCTCACAAGCCATCTTTGACGAGGAAAATAGCGTTGTTGGCGGCAAGATTATTACCACCACGAAACGTGGCGATGAAAACGGAGTGCTAAAGTCAGAATCTATTACCACCTTTGGCGAATCCGGTCATCCCGCTTTCAGCGACACCACCAACTACGCCAAGAACGGCACCACGGTCACCACCATAGTCCACACCAGT
>CAZUJQ010000058.1:0-5376 GCA_964620805.1 uncultured Planctomycetales bacterium
TATCCTGGTGGTGGTCCAGGCGCTCGATGAGGCAGCGCGCTTTGCCTTTTTGGGGGCGACCCCGTTTTCTTTGAGCGATCGGTGGATCATGCCAGGGATTGGCCTGTTTATTGGACATTGGGGTATAAAAAAACGCGTGCTCTACATCATCTCCACCCCTATCGGCAATCTCAAAGACATCACCCTTCGCGGCCTGGAGACCTTGCAGAAAGTCCATCTCATTGCCGCCGAGGACACCCGCCACATCCGAATCGTCCTCAACCACTATCAAATCAGAACCTCTTTAACGAGTTATTTTGAGCACAATCAATTTAAAAAGGGTGAATATCTTTTGGGGCTTTTAAAAGAAGGCAAAGACATTGCCTTGGTCACGGATAGTGGAACACCCGGCATCAGCGATCCGGGCTTTCATTTGATCCGGTTGGCGCGGGATCATGATATTCCTATAACGATTGTTCCGGGACCGACCGCCCTAATTGCGGCTCTGAGTTTATCTGGGTTACCCATGGAGCGGTTTATCTTTGAGGGTTTCTTGCCAGCCAAATCCGCGGCGCGAAGAAAAAGGTTGGAGCTTTTAAGAGAGGAACAACGAACCGTGATCGTCTACGAATCACCGCATAGGATCCTTAAAACCTTAAGCGACATTCAAGAGATTTTGGGGGATCCGCAAGTCGTCTCTGCCCGCGAGCTTACAAAAAGATTTGAGGAGGTCAAGAGGGCTCCAGCGAGTCAACTGATCGAATATTTCAAGAACACCAAGCCTCGAGGAGAGTTTGTCCTGCTGTGGTCGCTTTGAGATGGGAAAAAATAGGGACAGCGCCTACTTTTCATAAAGTGCATTGTCAGGAAAAGTAGGCGCTGTCCCTATTTTAAGAAGTGCTTCCAGGCGGGAATAACCCGAATTTTCGTTTTCCCTTCCCTAAATTCCTTTTCAGCCCTTTTAGATATAATGAGGATCCTTTTTGTCTGGGGATATTTTTTTAAAAATAACTTAACCCCGCTATATCTTCTGTCTTGCCAATCGAAGTGAACATCGTATTTGGCCTCAATGCCGCAGGGAGAATCAACACCACCATACACAAAATCCATTTCCCGCTCGCTCTCGGCATAATAGCCGCACGAGATTCCTTTCTTAAGCAGATCGACCAATAAGGCATTTTCCACCTTTACGCCCAGATCTCCCTGGCCGGTCAATAGGGTTTTTATCCCGGTATCATAAAGATAAATCTTCTTTTGAGCGTAGATTTTATCTTTGTAAGACGTCGCCCACTTTTCCATCGGTTTAACCAAAAAGGCCGATTCCAGATACTCAATGTAGTCTTTGACCGTATCTAAAGCCAGCCCTAAAGTTTTGGATAATTTATTAAAACTGACGCGTGTTCCCACAGAGCTCGCTAATAAGATCAACAGATCTTTAAGGAGGCTGGTGCGCTTGATATCATAGAGCCTCATGATATCTCTGGCTATAATACCATCAAGGAGATTATTAAGGTATTCGGGAGAGGGGTTAAGCACATTTTCAGGATACCCCCCGCAGGCAAGATATTCTTCAAACAGGCGCTCATATTGATAATCCTCTGCTTGAGAAGGGATGGTTCTTTTAAACTCAAGAAATTCCCTGAAGCTCAATGGATAAAGAGTGGTGACAATTTGCCTGCCGGTGAGTTTGCCGCCTTGTTTTTGAATAAGGGAGGAGGTCGAGCCGGTGCAAAGGATTTTGACATCTTCAAGATCATAGATGCTTTTTAATTCGGTTTCCCAATGAGGGTTTTCCTGGACCTCATCAAAAAAGAGATAGAGTTTTTGGCCGCGGGAATGCAGGAAAATTTTTCTAAAGAGTCTGAGGTGTTCCAGAAGAGACGTTTTGCTTAATCGCGGATGGTCTAGCGCCAGATACAGAATCGTCCGGGCAGGAATGTTTTTGCCCAGACATTTTTTGATGAGCTGTTTTAGAAATGTTGTTTTGCCTATCCTCCGGGAGCCCACCATGACCTCTATCTGTTTGCGCTTAAAAGGCACCTGTAGTCCTTTGAGGTAGGCTTCTCTCTCAATCCCCGTATCGAATGTTTTATTTTCCCACCACGGATTCAAGGCGTAATAGACGTCTTCCATGATTTTCACCTGTTACAAATATAGATGAACTCGAAACTATTGTCAAATAGTTCCGATTGTAATCGAAACTATAAAGAGGCCAGCGCCCTTGTTAAGAAAAAGATCCGAAAAGGGCGCTGGCCATTTTTTATTTCTTTACTCAAAGACGCAGGTACAAGAACCAGTAGGCTGGCAGGGCCCATCATCGGGGCAGAGGCTGCAATCTACGCTACATCTAGAGCCATCTGGAACAGCGCCATCTTGGCAATTGTCGAAGACCACCGGATTTGCTGTCCCTGGACTGGGACAGCCCCCTATAAATATCCCTAACAGCTCCATTCCACAATCACACGCCCCGGGGTCAGGCTAACACGCCCCGCAATCCGCAGGACAAGAGCTGCAGTCTTCTCCAAAATCGCATTGACCATTAGGACAGCCACAGCAGTAGCAGTTAAACATACCATTCACTGAGGTACAATCAGGCGTGGGGCCCATACCGACACAAAGAGGAAGGCTGGTGGCGCAGGCAGCACCGGCTGGCGGAGGACAAAGATCACTGCAATTGACACCGCATACCCCGCAATCCGCGGGACAACTCAAACAGGTTTCACTGCTCGTGCAGAATGTATCCGGACAAACATCCGCCGCTGGGCACGCCCCGCAGTCCGCGGGACAGCTCGAACAATCTTCTCCAAAATCACAGGCCTGATTGGAACAACACGCCCCGCAATCCTGAGGACACGTTGCGCAGGTCTCGGTTCCGTTACAGAATTCATCCGGACACCCCGGAGGAGGCAGTGGACACGCCCCGCAATCCGATGGACAATTCGTGCACGTTTCCCCGGCCCCGCTGTTACAGATACTGTTGCCGCAGGAGGCGGGCGGAATAAATCGCAGTAACGCTTTCGGTCCTGAACTTGTGTTTATTCGGATCTTTGTCGCATTGGGATCTGCGATATCGACCAAGACGACCCCATAGATCCAATCGTTTTTGGCGATGCGCAAGGGAGAGGTGAGCGTTCCTACGGGTTCGGCGGCAATGGGGAGAACGGCTGTGCCATCAAACACCCTTAATCCGATGTCAATAGACCCAACCGAGAGGTCGGGGAAATCTTCAATACGGGTATTATAATTCGTCGCGTGGCCGTACCATAAACGAGCCCAGATGTCCACTAGAATGACATCGCCGCCAATATCAATACCCGAGGTCCCTGCGGAAACAAAGCGTATGAATGTCCAGGGTGTGGACGCAAGGGAACCGCCTCCCAACCGCTCGGTGATCCAGGCTCTCGTCCTTTCTCCTATAGGCGTGGTGATTCGCTCCACGATTTTAATAGCATCCTTGGGGGCAAGGGCGCTGGCCGGGGGTGTCCACGTGGCACTCTGATACCCATCGGGATCCCCTAAGGTAATCGTTACCGGGGCCACGTTCGTCCCTAAGACAGTCTCAGAACCATCCCAATGCCGAATGGAGACATCCGAGGAATACGTTACGCTGACGCCTTCACTGCAGGGAGGATCAGGAGGATCACTATTAATATACGTGCAGAGGCGGTCCTTGAACTCTAAGAAATTGTTGGAATTCGTATTGGTTGTGCCTAAGATTCTGGCCGAGAGTGAATTGACCATTTGGGTATCATTTCGATGGTACCGTGTGGCAGCAAGGGCAGAGGATCCCAGAAGCCCCCCAAAACCGACAAGGAGCGCTGCTAATAAAGCGGGTTTTAGAAATCGTTTAAGTCTCATAAGAGCCCCACCCATAAAATCCTTTTTAAAGATCCATCCTCAGCCACATCTGTCCGGTTTCCGGAGAAGGGGGGTCAGAGGCCCTCGTTTCAATGACCAGTCCGCCGGTGGTTTTGGTAAGCCCCCCCTGGACTTCCAATTTATAGCCCGGGGTGCTGGTTCCGATGCCAATTTTCCCATCATCCCCCACCAGGAGAATAGAAGTATCTGCATTATCCACAATATGAAGACTGGAGGTGCTGCTGGTTGTGCCCTCCCCTTTGATCATCAATCGGGAGGTCGGTAGGGTCAGTCCCAGCCCAACCTTTAAACTAGAATTGCCAGAGTTGGCAGGATAAATGGTATTTCCCACCTGTTTCCAGACCCCCGGGGCATACCCCCAGGTTCCGTCGGTTCGACAATATCTCATATCGCCGCTTGTGGAACTGATGTAGAAGGTGCCGGGTGAGCATGCGCCGGTCAGATCACCGCGGGGCACCAACCGGAGCTGATCGTACGCCCCGAAGGGGGCCGGGTAGTAGGTCGTCATGGTGATGCTCTCAGCCGGAAGAGGGGCTGGTCCCAAGAAAAAAAGAAACAACAGAATAAGAAGAAATTTTTTCATCACACACCTCCCGTCATTTTTCCTTATCCCGCCCTGGCGGGATGAGAAGTTTTATTTTCATGGAGACATCACCAACATGATAATTTTACCCGTGGCCTCATCGTGGGGCCCGCTGCTAAACGATTCTAACGCCTTTCCCACAATGACAAAAGCTTCGTTTGATTTTTCTTTTTCCGTCGCCTTCATGAGATGCCCGGGGACTGAAGAAGGCACGAGAAGATCCCCCGGACGGATGGCGCCGTTTTCGTTTGTCACTTTAGAGAGAACCCGCCCCATCAAGGCCACGGGCAGTTTTGTCCCTTTGGCAAATCCGTGAGGCGACGGCGCAATCTCCAGTTGGCTACCCTCAAATAAAATGGCCGGAGACTCCGAGACCACCCCCGCGATCTTTTGGTCATAGGAGCCGGTGCTTTTTTTGAGTTTCATCACAGCGTTTTCATCAATAATCAGAAGATCGCCCACCTCCACCTCTTCGCTGGTTTCAAAGAGCTCGGCGAGGTCAAGACCAATCTCTCTGGAACTCGTGTTATATTCCATGGGAGTGAGTCCAGTCGTAAGATCTGTGAGATTGGCTTTGATATTGCCGTTCACATGGAGCTTGGCGCTGGGGTCGGTGAGGCCGATTCCTACCCTTCCCACACTACTGGTATGGAAGACGATAAAGGCATTTGTAGAATTGGTTATGGGGGTGATGGGCGTATCGGAGTATCCCCAAACAAACGAGGGCGCAGACGTTGAGCTTAAGCGCATGTTTTTTCCCGAGACCCAAGAGTAGGCGCTGGACACGGTGTTCCCGGAACCACCCACAACAATGCTCCAGGCCCCCCCAGCGGTATTGTTTTCTCCTCCCAAGACCGCGGCTCGACTTTGGGAAGCCATGTTGCCTGATCCCCCCACAACGGCCGCCCACGGCTGAGTGGCTTGGTTGTTTTGTC
>CAZUJQ010000058.1:5476-14652 GCA_964620805.1 uncultured Planctomycetales bacterium
CACCCAGGACCACGGCCCGGCTTTGACCAGCCGTATTATTGGATCCCCCCACGACGGCCGCCCATGGCTGAGTGGCTTGGTTGTTTTGTCCACCCAGGACCACGGCCCGGCTTTGACCAGCCGTATTATTGGATCCCCCCACGACCGCGGCATCTGCCTGGCCGGCCGTATTCCTTTTTCCCCCCAAGACCACGGCCCGGCTGTCAGCCGAGGTGCCGCGGCTCGCTATGCTGTCGCTGCCACCCACGACAACTGCGGAGTCATCGCTGGCCCGGTTGTTTTCTCCTCCCAAGACCATGGCGTAATTTCCGGGGGCCGCATTCCCCGTTCCACCGGAGACCCCTGCCCCGACGCCTCCAGCCGTATTGGTTTCCCCTCCCAGGACCACGGCGTAAAATCCACTGGCGGTATTTCCCATGCCTCCCGCAACCCCGGTCCAGGGGCCATTGGCTCGGTTGTTTTCTCCTCCTAAGATAATCGACCGGGAACCCGTGGCCAGATGATTTCTTCCCCCCACAATTCCTATCCAGGAAAAGGCACTAAGAGTATTGTTTTCTCCGCCTCCCACGAAACCATAGGAACCTCCAGCGGTAAGGCCGCTTCCCCCCACAATCCCTGTCCAGGCTTGATTAGCAAGGTTGTTTTCTCCACCCAGGATAGCGGAATAAAGGGCGATATTGCCATTGTCCCACTGGGTGCCGTTCACCTTCCCTGCCCGAAAGGCGGATTTGTCAGGATACCAAATGAGCCGTGTGCCGGCGCCGGTCACAGTCAGGGTCTCGCTTCCCCCCGTGGCCAGGATGCCGCCGTCTTGGATATGAAATCTAAATTGAGGGGTGGTTAATCCAATGCTGACTTTGATAGAGGGATTAGGGGTGTCGGTGGGATAGATATTGTAGCTGGCCTGGGTCCACGCCCCTCCATAGCCGGAAACCCAGCCTCCACTTCCGCAATATTGTAAATTGTCGGGGTTTTGCACATACATCGTGCCAATATCGCAGGCTCCGGTCAACTGGGCCCGGGGCACAAGGCGGATCTGGTCATATATCCCAAAGGGTACCGGTGTTGTGCTGGGGAGCGTGATGGTTTCGGCGTACGCTGTGTTTATGGGGAGTAAAAAGAAAAGAGAGAATAAAAGAATTAATGAAGGAAAAGCCCTTTTTAGCGCGAGTTGTAAACTTGCAATACTTTGTTTTTTGAGCAAAATTTTAAACCACAAATTCCAATTAAACAAATCACAAACAATATCCAATAAACAATGACCCAAACAAAAATTTCCAAATGTGTGTTGTCTATTGTGTATTGTAATTTGTTTGGAATTTGTGGTTTGTGTATTGTATTTCATATTCGATACTCCATTACTGCAACGTCACCAGAATCGTGATCCGGCCTTTTCCCTCGTTGTTAGGCCCTCCTTTAAAGGATTCCAAGGCCATGCCGACAATGGCACCTCTGGATTTTTCCTCTTCCTCGGCCTTCATCGCGTGGCCCGCGACCGAGGAAGACGTCAAAAAGTCTCCTGCCTGGATTTCCCCGTTTTCGGTCGTGACCTTGCACAAGATTCGTCCCGCCAAGGCCACGGGCGGTTTGGTGCCTTTGGTGAAGCCGCCAGGGGGCGGCGCTATCTGTAATTGAGGACCTTCAAAGACAATCGCCGGGGCCTGCGAGACCACGCCCGCCACCTTGGGGTCATAAGGCTCGCGGCTCTTTCGTAATTTTATGGTTTGTGTGTCATCAATGACCAGCACATCCCCGGGCTCAACTTCCTCGCTGGTTTCAAAGAGCTCCGCGACATCGTAACCGATCTCTTGGGTGGAGGACCGATATTGCATGGCGCGCACCGTGGACAAGGTATTATCCAGGTCAGGGAGCACTGCTTTAATATTTCCCGCGACATGGAGTCTGGCCGTGGGGTTGGTTAAGCCGACGCCCATACTAACATTGCTGGAGTAGACAAGGAAGGCGTCGGGGGTGGGTACGCTAAGGCCGCCGGAAGAGTTCCCCCAGACAAATGTTCGATCAGCAGCACTGGTTAGCTGCATATTTCGTCCGCTGGCCAGAGAATAATCTCCATCGGCCTGGTTGTCGGCCCCGCCGATTGTCGCAGCCCAGCTTCCCCCAGAGGTGTTGTTCTCTCCACCACCGATAAAAGCCTTCAATCCTGCGGTCCTGTTGCTGATCCCACCGATTAGGCCCGTAAAGTCCGCCTCCGCCCGATGGGATTGTCCGCCTCCCACAAAAGCATTGTTTGCACTGACAAGGTTGTCCGTGCCACCCACCAGTCCATTTGAAGTTTGACCAGGATTGGTGCTATGATTTTGTCCTCCGGCCACCAGGGTTTCATCTCCAGTGACGGTGTGGTTTGACCCCCCGATGATTCCTGAATGAACCCCAGTTATTCTGTTGCTTTCTCCTCCCGCCATAAAGGAACGCAGGCCCAAGGCAGTGTTATTCCTACCGCCGACGGTGCTTGCCCACGCTCCGCTGGCCTGATTATTTTGACCTCCGGCCACAAAGGCCTTGTCAGCAGAGGCCGTGTTGTTTTCCCCTCCGATGACGGCTGCCCACGCTCCGCTGGCGCGATTCGTTTGACCTCCGGCCACAAAGGCCTTGTCAGCAGAGGCCGTGTTGGTTGTCCCTCCGATAACGGCTGCCCACGCTCCGCTGGCGCGATTCGTTTGACCTCCGGCCACAAAGGTCCTGGTGGCAGAGGCCGTGTTGCCTATCCCTGCCACAATCCCGCTTTCCGTTCCTGTGGTTTGGTTGGATTGTCCTCCAGCTAAAAATGAGTGATTGGCGTTCGCCGTGTTAGCGGTCCCTCCCACGATGCCCGCGTGGGTGCCGCTGGCGGTGTTGGTCTGCCCGCCCCCTAAAAATGAGTCATTTCCGCTGGCGGTTGAGTCCCGGCCTCCCACGATGCCCGCCCACGATCCATTGGCCTGATTGTTTTCTCCTCCCAGGACAAAGGAATAATCCCCGATCTGCGCATCATTCCACTGGCTCCCAGTTATCCTGCCTGCCCGGAACGCGGACTTGGCAGGGTACCAGATGAGCCGTGTGCCGGCCCCGGCCACGGCCAGGGTCTCGGTCCCTCCGGTGGCCAGGATGCCGCCGTCTTGGATATGAAATCTAAATTGCGGGCTGGTCAATCCAATGCCGACCTTGATAGAGGGATTAGGGGTGTCGGTGGGATAGATGTTGTAGCCGCTTTGGGTCCAGACCTTGCCGTAGCCTGAAACCCACGTTCCGTTCGCCCGGCAGAATTGAAGGCCAGTGGAGTTGACATAGAGCGTTCCGGCCGTCGCGGCGCTGCAGGGGGGAGAAGCTGCCCGCTGGACAAGACGAATCTGGTCATAAAGTCCTAAGGGCAGGGGGTAATAAGTAGTGAGAGTTATGTCATCGGCGCTGGCCCGGCCCGTTGTGAGAAGGAAAAGAAGGAAAAGAAGAGAAAAGAATGACACCAAGTTGGTTTGTATTGGCTTTTTAGTCAAAATCATTTTAACCTCACCAAAATGATGATCTTTCCCGTGGACTCGCCATGGGGTCCCTGTTTAAAGGGCTCCAAGGCCATGCCGACAACAGATCCCCTGGATTTCGGATTCCCTAAGGCCTTCATGGCATGACCCTCGACAGACGAGGGCATCAGAAGATCCCCGGGTTTGATCTCCCCGTTTTCGGTCGTGACTTTACACAGGATCCGCCCGGCCAAAGCCACGGGCGGTTTGGTCCCTTGGGTGAAACCGCCAGGCGCTGGCGCAATCTGTAATTGAGATCCCTCAAAGACAATCGCCGGAGCAGTCGAGACCACACCCACAACCCTGTCAGAAGGGCTGTGGCTTTTTCTTAATTTGAGGGTTGGGGCCTCATCAATGACCAGAACATCTCCGGGTTCGACTTCTTCCATTGTGTCAAAAAGCTCCGCGACATCGTAGCCGATCTCCCGAGAGGAACTATTGGTATTGTATCTCATGGAAGATCCGCTGATGCCGCTTAAAATGGCCTTAATATTTCCATTGACATGGAGTTTGGCCGAAGGATTGGTCAACCCGACACCCACCGTGTTGGCATAGATGATGAAGACATCCGGGGCCGTGATGTTGACGGCAGTGGCGGAATAGCCCCAGGCGAAGCTTCGATTCGCAGTCGCGGTTAGGCGCATATTGCGTCCGCCGGCCACAGAATAATCTCCACCGGCCAGGTTGTCGGCGCCCCCAAGGACCGCGGCCCAGCTTCCACTGGCTGTGTTATTATCTCCGCCACCGATGAAAGATTTGAGCCCGGAAGCTGTGTTATTCATTCCCCCGAGAACCGCTGCGTCTTCGGCGCTCGCTCTATTGGTCTGTCCTCCCCCTATAAAAGTTCTGGGAGCGTTGGCGATATTGTTATTTCCGGCAATCACAGCAGCGTGATCCGCCTGGGCGCGGTTTTGTTGTCCCCCACCGACAAAGGCGTAGAATCCATTGGCGATATGATTATTGCCGGCTATAATGGCAGTGAAGGGACCAGAGGCATTCCCCATCTGTCCGCCACCGATAAAGGAGAAATTTCCACCGGCCGCATTGTCCCGGCCTCCAATAATCCCGGACCACACTCCCACGGCTCTGTTGCCCTGCCCTCCACCGACAAAGGATTTACTCCCGCTGGCGATGTTGTCTGTGCCAGCGATAATCCCTGAGGAAACTCCGTTAGCGCGGTGGCCTTGGCCACCGGCCACAAAGGCCCTGATGCCTAACCCCAATGACAGGTCGCCCCCCCCGGTTGCATTGTCTGTGCCGGCGACCACTACGGACCAGTTTGCACCAGCATTAGCAGTATTATTGAGCCCTCCTCCCACGAAGGACTTGACCCCATCCGCCCTGTTGGTGGAGCCGGCTATAATCGCGGAGTGAGTGCCCGCCACCGCGACTTGATTCTGCTGTCCCCCTCCGATGAAAGAGGAGGCCCCGTTGGCCGTGTTATTGGTCCCGCCTACTACGCCGGCGTGAGCGCCGCTGGCAGTATTGCTTTGGCCGCCGCCGATAAAAGAGTAGGCTCCGCTCGCGGTATTGTTCCTACCGGCAATAATCCCTGCCCATGATCCTTGGCCCAAGTTGTTTTCCCCTCCTCCCACGGCGGAATAACTGCCTATATTGACATCATTCCACTGGGTGCCATCCACCCGGCCAGCACGGAAGGCGGCTTTGAGAGGATACCAGATGAATCTGGTGCCAGCACCGGAGGTCGTGAGCGTTTCCGTTCCCCCGGTGGCTATGATACCGCCGTCTTGAATATGGAAGCGAAATTGCGGTGCGGTTAATCCGATCCCGACTTTGACCGAAGGGTTGGGTGTATTCGTAGGATAAATGTTAAAGCCAGTCTGCGTCCAAACGCCGCTAACCCAGATGCCGTTGCCAAATCCGTCATTCTGGCAGTACAGGAGATCCCCGGTGGTTGTGACATAGAGGGTTCCGATGCTACAGCTTCCGGTCATGGCCGCACGAGGCACAAGTCGGATCCGATCGTACGCCCCGACCGGTGCAGGGTAGTATGTGGTGAAGGTGATGCTTTCTGCGGAAACCAGTTGGAGGGAGAAAAGAAAGAAGAGAAAAAGGAAAACAATAAATTTTTTCATTTAGATCTCCATTGGCAGCTGGCTACCCCTACTGCTTCGTTTTGCTTCGCAAAATCGAAGCAAAACGGTAGGGGCCCTGTAGCTTTGCGCCCCCCCACTGCTTCGCCTGTCTACCGACAGGCAGGCGAAGCAGTGGGGGTTTACCCTTTTCAATGGGTCTATCTATTTTCTGATTTAAATATAACATATCCACCGTAGGGTTGGCAACTTGGCCTTTGAGGGGTAGTTTATCAACAAGGATGGGGAGGGAAAAGTATTATTTAGATAATTTTCGACAGATAATTTTCCGACATTGACAAGGATGATAGTGAATGATATAGTTGCTTTGCATATTCTTGTGAAAGCAGGACAGACCTTTAAAACCGGTTCCGCGAAGCCGGAAAGGAATAAGGGATGAGGACAAGGCTAAAAGATAAACATGCTCGCCCAAAAGGCGGGCTTTTTTTTATCCTGCCCTAATCTATGAAAGACCAAGCTTCTAAAATCATGGATCAAGACGCCATCCATCGAGCGCTTCTCCGGATGGCCCATGAAATCTTGGAAAAAAACAAAGGCACCGAGGGGCTGTGTCTCGTGGGAATTCGTACCCGCGGGGTTATTCTCGCAGAACGCCTTAAAGAAGGCATTAAGGGAATCGAGGGCCGGGATGTTCCTGTGGGTGTCTTAGATATCACGCTTTATCGAGACGATTTAACAATGATTTCCGCGCATCCGGTGGTGCGGGAGACCCGGATTGATTTTGACATCACCGATAAAAAAATCATTTTGGTGGATGATGTGCTTTTTACCGGTCGGACGATCCGGGCGGCCTTGGACGCCCTCATTGATTTCGGGCGGCCTTCCCAGATCCAGTTGGCGGTCTTGATCGACCGGGGTCACAGAGAGCTCCCCATTCGGGCGGATTATGTAGGAAAGAATATTCCCACATCGTTTAAGCAAAATGTTCAAGTGCTCTTAAAAGAGACCGACGAGCAAGGCGACGCTGTCATCATTGAACCTCAAAAGGATACCCTATGATTCCCTGGGCCAGGCACGATCTTCTTGATCTTCAGGAATTGACCAAAGAAGAAATCGAGCTCATTTTAGAGACGGCCCAGTCCTTCAAAGAGATTTCCACGCGGGATGTCAAGAAGGTGCCGGCTCTGCGAGGGAAGACCGTGGTGATGTTATTCTTCGAGTCCTCTACACGAACACGCATGTCTTTTGAGCTGGCGGCCAAACGACTTTCTGCAGATACCATCAATCTTTCCGCTTCCGGCAGCTCGGTCGCCAAGGGCGAGTCTATTCTCGACACCGCCAAGAACATTGAGGCCATGCATGTGGACATTATCGTGGTGCGTCATCACGCAAGCGGTGTGCCCCAGATGCTCTCCGATGCCTTAGGGCCGTCGGTCATTAATGCCGGGGACGGCTGTCGGGCCCATCCCACCCAGGCCCTTTTGGACATCTTCACGATGAGAGAACGCTTCGGAGGCATCTCAGGGCTTAAAGTGGGGATTGTGGGCGATATCCTGCATTCGCGGGTTGCCCGTTCCGATATTTGGGGCTTGACGAAGCTGGGCGCCCACGTTACGGTCTGCGGCCCCTCGACACTGATCCCCGTGGGCATTGAGGAGGCCGGTGTGACCGTCACATACAATCTTCAGGATGTCCTTAAAAACAGCGATGTCATTATCATTCTGCGCCTGCAGAAGGAACGCCAGGAAGAGAAGTTCCTGCCTTCCATCCGAGAGTATGCCCGGATGTTTGGGCTCAATCAGGAAAAGCTTAAGACCGCCCAGAAAGACATCTTGATCATGCATCCTGGGCCGACAAATCGCGGGGTGGAGATCTCCGCCGAGGTGGCGGACGGGCCGCATTCCCTGATTTTGGAGCAGGTGACCAATGGGGTTGCCGTGCGCATGGCGGTTTTGTATCTGGTTGCGGGAACGAGATAAGAAAAACCGTAAGAACTCATGGTAAATTCCAATACACAAATACCAAATCACAAACAATACCGAAATTCCAATACCAAAACTCTTTTGACCAAAATTTCAGACACAAGTGATGGTTCCAAAGTTGTTTCGATCATCGAGTATTGGATATTGTGTATTGTTTGTGGTTTGGGGATTGGAACTTGTGATTTCGAATCCTAAGAAATAATCCTCAACATGTCTCTCCTCATTAAAAATGCCGTCATCGTGAACCCTGATCAGATTTCAGCTCAGCCCCAGGAGATCTTGATCGAAAGAGGCACCATTGCCAAGATCGCCCCTTCCATCACCGAGAAGCCTTCCCAAATCATGGATGCCGGCGGCAAGTATGTCCTGCCCGGATTGATCGATTTCCATGTTCATCTCCGGGTGCCGGGACGGGAAGACAAGGAAACCATGGAAACCGGCTCGGTCGCCGCGGTCAAGGGAGGATTCACCACGATTTTTTGTATGCCTAATACCGATCCGGTGATTGATAACGGTATGATCGTGGAGGCCATCATCAAAGAGGCGAGGAGAGTCGGCCTTGTTAATGTTTTTCCGGTGGGCGCCATCACCAAAGGACAAAAAGGCCAGGACCTAACCGATATGTTCGAGCTCAAAGAAGCCGGCTGCCGGGCTTTATCCGATGATGGAAAGGCGGTGGCCAATTCTCAGCTGATGCGCCATGCCCTGGAGTACGCGAAGATGGCTGGGCTTCTTTTAATTGAGCATTGCGAGGATGCGAGTTTGACTCATCGCGGCGTCATGAACGAGGGCCTCAATTCCACGCTTCTGGGCTTAAAGGGGATTCCAGCGGCTGCGGAAACCATCATTGTGGCCCGGGACATCGAATTGGCCCATTACCTGAAGACAAAAATTCATCTGGCGCACATGAGTTTGAAAAGATCCGTGGAGCTCATCCGTTGGGCCAAGGCGCAGGGCATAGAGGTGACCGCGGAGGTGACACCGCACCATTTCACCCTGACGGACGATATGGTAAAATCCTTTGACACAAGAACCAAGGTCAATCCGCCGCTACGCACTACCGAGGATGTCGAGGCCCTCAAAGAGGCCCTGCGGGATGGGAAGATCGATTGCATTGCGACGGATCATGCGCCGCACACGCAGGAAGAAAAAGAATTTGAATATGATCAGGCGCCCTTTGGGATGATCGGCCTGGAGACGGCCTTGGGCTTAGGCGTCACCGAGCTTGTTGAGAAGAAATACCTGACTTGGCCGCAGCTCGTCGATAAGATGTCAAGCCAACCTGCGCGGATCGCGGGTCTTGCCTATAAAGGAGAAATTAAGGAGGGTAAAGACGCTGACATCGTTATTATCGATCCCCAGCGGGAATGGGTGGTGCGCAAGGAAGAGTTTGCTTCGAAGTCCAAGAATTCGCCTTTTGTGGGCTGGAAGCTGAAGGGCCTTGTGAAGATGACGATTTGTGGAGGGAAGATCGTTTATGAGGCAAGATAAAATACACAATCTACAAACCACAAATCACAACCAATATTCAATACCAAAATTCCAATGACAAAAACATTTGTATTGGTCATGTAACTACTCAGGTACCCATATCCGTCGAGAACCAGATTGCAGGTGATCTTAAT
>CAZUJQ010000059.1:0-14534 GCA_964620805.1 uncultured Planctomycetales bacterium
TAAATTTTAGGCTAAAATTTCTTATCGACGAGCCAAGGTACCTGAATAGTAACTAGAGAAGATTTAAAGCAGAAGGGAGGCAACCATGAAGCAATCCGTATCACCCAATCCAGAGGAGTGGTCCCCACAGCAAAAAGAGGTCTGGAAATGTCTGGAGGATAAATGGGCGCATTTGATGAAAGGAAAGGTCAAGGAATTCCTGGATTATATCCACCCGGAGTTCCGGGGATTTGGCCACGAAAGTCCTTTAATGCTGGACAAGCGCTGGCTTATCCAGTGGGTGGGTTTTTGGAGTGAAACAACCACCTTCCCCATACACTACATATCTCCTATCAGCTGCTGGGTTCAAAATGATCTGGCTATCCTCCAGTACATTATCTTTACCATTGAAAAAAATGCGGCCGGAGTCGGGCGCTCGGTCCGTCGTTACACCATGACGTGGCTCAAAACCAAAGGCCAATGGCAGGTCATTGCCAGTCATAACAACAAAGGCGATGAGGCAACCAAATAATCATTATGAGAAATTGGGTGCAAATCCTTTTTGCCGCTTATGTTGTTGCCCAGGCCCCTGCGGCATTTCCCCAGCCCTCCCAACCCACCCCCGAAGAAATCTATTATGAGGAGCTAAAAAAAGAATACATCACCCAGCCAACCCCTGAGGCGTCTTTTCAGTTGGAGTTAAAATTGATGAAAGATGGGATGTATTGCTATGATCTTCCTTTATTCGATCCCACCTGGCGCCAAAAAGGAAAGCGTATTTTGACCTCTCCTTTGTTTGCAAAGACAGCCTCAAGCTATCAGAGCCCCTTTAAGGTTTATATTGAGGACTCCTACGCCATTATTTATTTCTCGTCAATCCCGCTTTTTAGCGGGATTGACGAGACTCCCCAATCCCGGCTTACAGGCGAGATTGGCGGCCTGGATTCTAGAACGCTGGGGCCGGTCTTTTTATATAAGGAAAAGAAGGGCACTGGCCAGACTGACGGCTGGATCATTGACCGGACGGCGGTCGCGGATAAAGTTCTTTATGAGCATAATGGAGCGTGGGTGGTGCTGGGAGGAGATTATCCGTATTTCAATTTATTACAAAAGGTTTATTCGCTGCAGGAAATCCCCATGGAGGAAAAGGGATTAAGGGTTTATCGTCCGCAAAATGGAAAGCAATAAGATAAAAACCTGGTTTCGATCGGTCTATCATCAGATCGTCCAAATTAAGGACACCCCTCACCGGAAAGCCATGGGGCTGGCATTAGGGGTGTTCATGGGAATTTTCCCGGGGGTGGGTCCCCTTGCAGCGCTGGCCGCCAGTTTTATTTTTAGAGTCAATCGTGTCGCGGCTTTGCTGGGAAGTGTGGTGACCAATACGTGGCTCAGTGTGGTCACGTTAGGGTTCGCCATCAAGATTGGCTCTCTTCTTATGGGAGAAGACGTGCAGAAAATTCAAAGCCAGTGGCAGGACCTGGTTAAAGATTTTCGTTGGGAAACCCTTAAGAAGGGGCCTATCCTTGATGCCTTGAGCTCGGTTATTCTGGGATTTATTATTGTCAGTGCAGTTTTGGCTGTGGGCGTTTATATTGTTGCCCTTGGCGTTTTGATGATGGGGGAAAAATTCCCTGCCAGGACATCTCTAATGATTCATCAGTCCCAAAAGATTCGTGATCAGAAGCATTCCGGAAAGCCCAATCATGACTCCCCAGGCCGTTAGGGTCCTCCCACCGTCTTTGAGGGCGTCAGGAATCAATTCCGCCATGGTGATATAAATCATCGCGCCACCGGCGAAACCCAATCCGAAAGGCAACAGCGGTTCAAAAATCTGCACCAAAAGAAGAGCCGGGACAGCCATGACCGGCTGAGGAACGCTCGAAAAGATGGAGATGACTGTGCATTTCTTGATGGAAACGCCTTCGCTATGGAGCGGCAGGGAAATGGCAATCCCCTCCGGAATATTGTGGACCGCAATGGCAATCGCCATGATGAGACCGAAATTAAAGTTGCCTGTGGCAAACCCAACGCCAATGGCGATCCCCTCTGGAATGGAATGGATAAACATCGCCAGAAAGATCAGGATCCCTTTTTTCGTTAATCCCCGCCCTAATTCGCCTAGATGAAGGTCCGTTCCATCCGTACCGGAGAAGGATTTATCCGTGAACCAAAAGAATAAGGCCCCCAACATTAATCCTAAGATCACGCTATAAGGGGCAAAGGGATATTTGATCTTGAGGGCGATTCCCTCCTGGGCCAGCGAGAAGACCGAGGCCGAGATCATCATCCCCGCCGCGATCGAACTCGACAGGGCCTTCATGATCTTGGAACCGGATTTGACAAAATAAACCGGTAGAGCCCCCAACCCCGTCGCGAGGGCGCTTAAGACAGCGATCCAAAAGGTCCAGAAAATAAGCAAGGAAGGATTGTGCACGGCATCATTATAGCCGGAGAAAATCGCAATTCAATTCCGTTTTGAAAAATAATGAGGCATCGGGTATTTTCCTTATCGGGGCTCGCTCAGGGTGAGCCCTGATGAAAAAAGTCTCCGATGGCTCAAATAATCTGTTATAATTCCTCTCCCATGGAATTTTTTCAAGCCTTGATTTTGGGCGTTGTGGAGGGGGTGACAGAATTTCTCCCCATTTCCTCCACGGGCCATCTCATTTTGACCACGGACCTTTTAGGCCTGGCAGAAACGGATTTTTTAAAGAGTTTCGAGATCTGCATTCAATTCGGGGCGATTCTTTCTGTCGTGGTTTTGTACGGGAGAAGATTCCTGGTGAATTGGGATATTTTAAAGCGGATTTTGGTAGCCTTTTTACCCACAGCCTTTTTGGGATTCATTTTTTACAAAATTGTTAAAAAGTTTCTTTTGGGCAATGCCCTGGTTGTGGTGTGGGCTCTTTTCTTGGGAGGGATTCTCCTGATTCTTTTTGAAGTGTTTCACAAGGAGAAAAAGGATGGATGGGACGAATTGGCTCGTATCCCTTATTCCAAGGCTTTTTTGATCGGGATCTTCCAATCTTTGGCAATCGTTCCTGGCGTGTCTCGCGCTGCAGCCACCATTTTAGGGGGACTCCTTTTAGGTCTTAAGAGGAAGACGATTGTGGAATTTTCTTTTCTTTTGGCCGTCCCCACCATGTTAGCGGCAACAACACTGGATCTTCTCAAAAGCGTGAACGCCTTTTCTTTAAGCCAAAGCGGGTATCTTGTTTTAGGTTTTCTGGTCTCCTTTGGCGTGGCTATTTTAAGCATTCAATTTTTGCTTCATTTTATTAAGACTTATAGTTTTATAGGATTTGGATGGTACCGAATCCTAGTCGGGTTTCTTTTTTGGTTGATGATAGACTGAAAATCTTTTCATTTTTGATTTTCTCGAAATGTGTTATGATATTGCCACTTTTTTATCCACCCCGAAATTTTTAGGATGGTGAAAAAACAGGAAGTATATAAATGGATCAAGATCGGGGGGCTTCTTTCTTTTTTGCCGTTTGTTCTCGTGGCAGGTCCTTTGTTGGGATGGTGGGTGGGAGATTATGTGGTTAAAGCATGGAACGCACCGTTCGGTGTCCTTGCATTGGGTGCCTTTCTAGGTTTTTTGGCGAGTATTATGGAATCGGCTCGTCTTATTCGTTTGACTCTGAGGCTTGAAAAAAATTCCAAATAAGAATGGATCACGTCCTGGCAAGATCAATCAGAATAACCGCAGGGCTCATCAGTGGAGTGGCTTTCTTTCTCATTTTAAAAAAAGAGTATCTTTGGGCTGCGGGAGTAGCGTTAGGGACTCTTTGGTCTATCGTCAATTTCTGGTTATTGAGCCGTATTTTAAATATTGGAATCCTTCGAAGGAAACCTGCCCAATTGCCCTTTTTCCTTACGCTTAAATTCCCGATCCTTTATGGGATCGGTTTTTTTATTTTGAGTATGCGTATTTTTCCTGTTGGCAGCCTCCTTGTGGGAGTGAGCTCCTTATTTCTAATGACCGCCGCATTCCTCTTATGTCCTTGTATCGGAATTTCAAAGATGAAATTCCGATACAACCACAGGGGGTTTGGGGGATTGTGGGCAATCCCCCAAGGGGTGACAGCGGAAGAATGCGACGAAGAGGAGCATTCTGGAGCGCCAGAGGGGCGATAGCCCCTATGGACAAGATAGTGCCGAACGCAGTGAGGCTTATCTTGCAAAGCGACGTAAATTCTCGAGAACTCCCCAATTGGATATCTCTTTTGGCCAGCAAGGCTGAAGGTCTTATCTCCCATGAGTTGCATCTGTGGGAAAATGTCATCTTTTCTTTGATGGTTGTGGGGGGGCTTTCCGTTTTAGGGTATCGGGCCTCGCGGCGCTTGAGCCTGATTCCCGGGCCTTTACAAAATGCGATCGAGATTCTTGTGGCAGGAGTCGATGATTTTGTGTGTGGGATTTTGGGGGAAAGGGGTAAAAAATATACGCCCTTTATCGGCACGCTCTTTATTTATATCCTCTGTATGAATTGGTTAGGGCTTATCCCCTTGATGAAGTCCTCGACAACAAGCTGGTCCACCACCTTGGCCTTGGCTTTGTGTGTCTTCGGGTATGTTCAGTATACGGCCTTTAAGGAATTGGGGTTCCGGGGGTATCTCGACCATTTGATGGGAAGACCCCGGGGAGGATTGGCGTTCTCGATGATCATCCCTCTTCTTATGTTTTTTCTTCATTTTTTAACTGAATTGATCCGGCCTTTGAGCCTTTCTCTTCGTTTGAGGAGCAACATCTGGGGAGAGGACCTGCTTTTGGCGGTTTTAGCAAAGCAAGGGATTTTGAGCTTTCCCTTGCTTTTTTTTAATACGCTTTTGGCTCTTATCGCCTCAACAGTTCAAGCGGTGGTCTTTTGTCTTTTATCAACGATTTATTTTTCTTTGATTTTAGGACATGAAGAATAAAACAAATAAGGAGGATTAGAATGGATTATAAATTTGCCTTGGCATTAGCGCTTCCTTTATCCTTGGGACTGGTCGCATTCGGTTCAGCGATCAGTTTGGGCCGGGCCGTGGGATCGGCCATGGATGCTGTCGGTCGTCAGCCGGAGGCGTCGACTAAGATCCTTATCAATATGGCCACCGGCTGTGCCTTTATCGAGGCCTTGACCATTTACGCCCTCGTTTTTGCCTTTCTTTTATCGGATAAAATTTAGGGACGGTTTTATCGATGGAGTTATTAAAACTATTAAGCACAAGCGAAATCTTTGTTCAGATCATTAATTTCTTATTGGTCTTTTTCTTGCTGAAGGCCTTGATCTGGAAAAGGTTTTTAGGCCTGATCGAGGAAAGGCGGAAAAGGATCGCCGATGAGTTCAAAAAAGCCGAGGATTCGCAAGCCCAAATCCTTAAGTTGAAAGCCGAATACGAGCGCAAAATGGACCAGATTGAAGAGACCGGCCGTGCGCGCATCCGGGAGGCGGTTCAGGAATCCCAAAGGATCGCCCGCGAAATTAAAGAACAGGCCCATGGAGAAGCCGCCCAGATCATTGAAAGCGCAAAGGAAGAACTCCAGCTTGAGGTGATGAAGGCCAAAGAGATATTAAAAGAAAGCGTGGTCGATCTGACGATTCAGGCCACTCAGCACCTCATTCGAGAAAAGTTGAATCCGGACATCGATAAAAAGATCGTTGATGACTTCTTAACCCAAATCGATCGTGTCTCATGACCAAAACAACCATTGTAAAACGATACGTTGACGGCTTTGCCCAAAGAGCAGAGGCGACCGGAGGATTGGAACAGGGCCTGGAAGAGTTGAAGAATGTGAAGCACCTCATACGGCAGCATCCGGAGCTGATGGCGTTTTTTAAAAATCCGATTATCCCCCCGCAGGAAAAGCACCGCCTCATTGCGTTAATTTTCAAGGACGGATTTTCGGGCCTCCTTAAGCATTTTTTATCTTACCTGATTGACAAAAGACGCATTGGTCTTCTCTTAGAGATCATTGAGGACGCCCACGAACGCTACGCCCACCGAGAAGAATTGGATGTGCTCTTAAAAGTGAGTTTCCCCTTAGACCTCGAAACCATGAAAGAGATTAAGGAAAGATTGGAGAAAAAAGTTGGCAGGCGTTTAAAATTATACGTCCACCTAGACGCAGATCTTCATGGGGGGATTAGCGCCACCGTTGGCAATATTGTCTTTGATAACTCCCTGGAAGGATCTTTAAAAGAGCTTAGAGAGCGCTTGATGGAACTAAAGATCAGGTAAAAGGAATGCGGATTTTGGAGAGATCGCTATGACATCCTTATGGCCCGAAGAAGTGTCTTCGGTTATTCAAAAGGAACTCGCGCGATACGAGACCCATCTGCGGATGGAATCCGTGGGGACCGTGATCCAAGTCGGCGATGGGATTACCCGCGTCCACGGCTTGGATGATGTGATGGTGGGGGAGTTGGTGAGCTTTCCTCATCACTTGACCGGAATGGTATTGAATCTTGAAGAAGATAGTGTAGGGGTCATCATTTTCGGCTCGGAGAGCTCGGACAAATATATTAAGGAAGGCACGCTTGTCAAACGAACTGGAAAAATCGCCCAGGTGCCTGTTGGGAAACCGCTTTTGGGACGGGTCATTGATCCTTTAGGTCAGCCTCTGGATGGCAAGGGGCCCGTTGTGACAGATCGATCGCGTCCCGTAGAATCGGGAGTCCCCAGCGTTGTGGATCGTCAGCCGGTCAAAGAACCCCTCCAGACCGGGATCAAGGCTATTGATTCGATGATCCCCATTGGGTTGGGCCAACGGGAGCTCATCATCGGCGACAGACAAACGGGCAAGACCGCGATTGTCCTCGACACGATCATCAATCAGAAGAACGCCAAGGTCATTTGTATCTATGTCGCGATTGGCCAGAAGATCTCCAACGTTGTGGCCATCCAAGAAACTTTGCAAAAGCATGGGGCTATGGAATACACGACCATTGTCTGCGCCTCCTCGAAGGATTCCGCCTCTCTTCAATATCTGGCCCCTTACGCGGGCTGCGCCATGGGAGAGGAGTTTCTGTATTCTGGCCAACACGCTTTAGTCATTTATGATGACCTTTCCAAACACGCGCAGGCGTACCGGGAGCTGTCTTTGCTTTTAAGGAGACCGCCCGGAAGGGAGGCCTATCCGGGGGATATTTTTTATCTCCATTCTCGTCTATTAGAAAGGGCCGCGAAGCTGAAAGACGATCTCAAAGGAGGATCCTTAACCGCCTTGCCAATCATTGAAACGCAGGCCGGAGACATAACCAGCTATATTCCGACTAACCTGATTTCGATCACCGATGGCCAGATTTATCTGGAATCCGACCTTTTCTATAGCGGGATCCGGCCGGCGATCAATGTCGGATTGTCGGTCTCTCGGGTGGGAGGGAAAGGCCAGACCAAGGCCATGCGCCAGGTCGCCGGCAGACTCAGGCTGGATTTGGCGCAGTATAAAGAATTGGCCGCCTTCACGCAGTTTGGCTCAGAGCTGGATAAAGCAACCCAATTGCAATTAACGCGGGGAGAACGGATGGTGGAAATCTTGAAGCAGGATCAATACTACCCTTTAAGCCTTTCCTTCCAGGTTATGATGATTTACGCCGGGGTTAACGGTTTCTTGGACGATCTCCCCCGAGGGGATATCAAAAAATTTGAAGCGGAATTCTATCGGTATATGACAGAGCGTTATCCTGATCTTATCCATGATATTGAGCTTAAAGAAGAATTGACCGATTCCCTAGAAGAGAAGCTGAAGACCGCCATTTCCGCCTTTAAAAACGAATTTCTCCATCGCCGGTAGTACCCGATGCCCATTCCCCTCCGTCATATTAAAAACCGAATTTTAGCGATCGAGAATACAAAGAAAATCATGCGGGCGCTGGAGATGGTTTCAGCGGCAAAATTAAAGCGAATCGAGACTCATCTGGGGCTTTTTCAGCGGTATTTCAAAGAGCTGGATCGCCTGCTCAAAAATCTTTTGGCCGATCCTCAACGGACGATCCCGCCTCTTTTGAGAAAGAGGGGCTCGGTTAAGACGTTTATTTTATGGATCGTTGCCTCTGATACAGGATTGTGCGGGACGTACAACCATCGGCTTTTTGAGTTGGCCGACGATTTTATCAGCCAGTATGCCCTTGAGGCGGAGATTCAACTGGTCCTCGTCGGAAAAAAAGGGATGGGGCATTTTAAGAAAATGGATTTACCCGTTCTTAAATCCTATTTAGAATCCTATGGCCGATTTTCTTTGGAGTTATCTCAAAGAATCAGCCAGGATCTGCAAGATCTTTTTTTCAGCTCTCCGGAGATTCAGATTTTTGTGGCGTACACGAAATTTAAATCTTTGATGCGCTGGGAGCCGACCATCGAGCTTTTGTTTGAGCCGCCCGAGCCGGCAGGAGTTGCGCCGGTAGAATATATGATCGAGCCTGATTGGGCTAAAATTCTCCCAGATCTAACCTACAGGTATTTTCTAAAAAGAGTGCAGTGCATACTCCTGGAGGCCTTTATCTCAGAACACACCTCCCGGATGATCAGTATGAGGCAGGCCAAGGATAATGCCGAGGAGCTCCTTTCTGATCTCACGCTTTTGAAGAACAAACTTCGGCAGGCCGTGATCACCACCGAGATTACGGAGATCGTTTCGGCCGTAGAGGCCTTGAAGGGATAGAAGGCATGGCTTATGGTCAAGTGGTGCAAGTGATCGGTCCCAGCGTGGATATTGTCTTTCCTCCAGGAGGGCTTCCGGATCTTTACAATGCGGTTAAAATCGAGGATCCTCAAAGAAACATCGATCTTGTGTTAGAGGTCGCCCATCAGATCGGCAACAATGCGGTGCGTTGCATTGCCTTGGGTTCAACCGAGGGGCTGGTGCGTAGAATGCAGGCCCAAGATTTAGGCAGCCCCATCAGTGTCCCGGTGGGAGAGGAGACCTTAGGACGGATTTTTAACCTTCTAGGGCAACCGATCGACGGACAGGGTCCTTTAAGAAATGGGCAAAAGCGCTATCCGATTCACCGCAGCGCCCCCAGCTTTGAAGAGCAGTTGCCCATCACCTCGATCTTTGAGACGGGATTAAAGGTTATCGACCTGCTTTGTCCTTATTCTAAGGGAGGAAAAATCGGCCTTTTTGGAGGGGCCGGAGTCGGCAAGACTGTTTTGGTCATGGAGTTGATCAGGAATATCGCCACCGAACACGGTGGGGTTTCGGTCTTTGGCGGAGTGGGCGAGAGAACCCGAGAAGGAAACGAGCTCTGGCTTGAATTGAACGCATCGGGTGTCATAAAAAAGACGGCTTTGGTGTTCGGCCAGATGAATGAGCCTCCGGGGGCAAGGCTGCGGGTTGGGCTGTCGGCCTTGACCATGGCAGAGTATTTCCGCGATGAAGCCCGCAAGGATGTCCTGCTTTTTATCGACAACATTTATCGTTTTGTGCAGGCCGGCAGTGAAGTGTCAACGCTTTTGGGCCGGATACCCTCTG
This sequence comes from uncultured Planctomycetales bacterium, assembly GCA_964620805.1. Taxonomy (GTDB): domain Bacteria; phylum Omnitrophota; class Gorgyraeia; order Zapsychrales; family JAHFFX01; genus CAZUJQ01. The sequence goes on from CAZUJQ010000059.1 coordinate 9,442, forward strand.
CCGTGGGATACCAGCCCAATTTAGCGACAGAGATGGCCCAGCTCCAGGAGAGAATCACCTCAACTCGCCAGGGCTCGATCACCTCGGTGCAGGCTGTTTATGTGCCAGCGGACGATCTCACGGACCCCGCGCCGGCGACCACGTTTTCCCATCTGGACGCCAAGACGGTCTTGTCTCGTTCCCTGGCGGAGCTGGGCATTTATCCGGCGGTTGATCCTTTGGACTCCAGTTCCCGGATGATGGATCAGCACATTTTAGGCGAGGAGCATTATCAAACGGCTTTCAGCGTTCAAAGGATTCTGCAGCGGTATAAGGACCTGCGGGATATTATCGCCATCTTAGGGATTGACGAGTTGTCGGATGAAGATAAGCTGATTGTCTCCCGGGCCAGAAAAATCCAAAGGTTCCTTTCCCAACCGTTTTTTGTGGCAGAGACCTTTACCGGCGTCAAAGGGAAATATGTCAAATTGTCCGACACCATAAAAGGATTCAAGATGATTGTCGATGGTAAACTGGATCAGGTCCCGGAGCAGGCCTTTTATATGGTCGGCCCTCTTGAGGAGGTTTTGGAAAAGTACGAACGGATGAAAACCACCGGCTAGATTTTTTAAAAGAGAGGCTTCATAAAACATAATGGAAAGGTTGTTCCACTTGACGGTTTTTTCTCAAGACCGCATCTTGCAGGAAGGGGAAGTTTCCTCGTTGGTTGCGCCGGGAGAGTCGGGGTATCTGGGGGTCCTAGCTCATCATGCGCCCTTAGTGACCACTTTACGCCCCGGACGAGTGGAATGGAAAGAGCCGAATGGCCAAAAAAAGATTCTTGAATCCAAGGCCAAAGGTTTCATGGAGGTCTTAAAGAATAAAGTGATTTTGATTCTTGATGAGGCGGTGGCTTTTAAGGAAAAAGAGGGTAGGGACGCAATAAAAGTATAAACGACTTTAAGGAGAGCTTTATGGAGGGCGTGATTCATTTTCTTAAGAGTATTCACAATGTTCAAGGGATTATTGAATGGGGTGGTCTTTTGGCGATTTGTGGGATTGTCTTTATCGAGACAGGGCTTTTTGCCGGATTCTTTCTTCCAGGGGATTCCCTTTTGGTCACGGCGGGAATTTTTGCCGCAGCCGACCATCTCAACTTAACTTCTCTTTTGGTTTTTGTTTCTTTATGTGCGGTCATGGGAGATCAAACCGGATATTGGATCGGTTATAAAACCGGTGAATTTTTATTTTCCAGGCAAGATTCTCGCTTTTTTAAAAAAGAGTATTTGGAAAAGACCAAGGCCTTTTATGACAGGCACGGTCCCAAGACCATTGTCTTGGCGAGGTTCGTTCCGATTGTCCGCACCTTTGCCCCGGCCGTGGCCGGGGCGGCCCGTATGAAATACGAGAAATTTGTTTTTTATAATATCTTCGGCGGGCTTTTATGGGTTGCCTCAACAGTTTTTCTGGGGTTCTTTATGGGATCGGTGATTCCACATATTGAAAAATATCTTTATCTCGTTGTGGGTGCGGTCATCGTATTATCGTTCGTTCCTATCTTTATAGAAATGATAAAACATCGATTGAGAAATTGTCAGTCCATGAAAGGGGCTTAAAGATGCAGACGTACGCTTATGGTTTTCCCAGAATCGGTGAGAACCGGGAATACAAAAAGATTATCGAAAGTTTCTGGAAGGGAGAAATCCCTGAGGAAAAGGCCAAGGGACAGATTGACCAACTCCAAGAGAGTGTGCTTTTGCTGTATGAAAACTCTGTGGATCATTTCCCCACAGGAGAGATGACCCTTTATGATACCATGTTGGACACCGCGATCATGCTGGGGGTGTATCAACCCAAAGATTTAAATGAGTACTATAACCTGTGCCGAGGTAAAGACGCCCTCGAGATGACCAAATGGTTTAACACCAACTACCATTATCTGGTGCCGGACTTCACCGGCTTTAAGATCTCCTCTTTTTCTTTGCATTGGAACAAGCCCCAGGAATATTTCGATAAATTTCACAAGGGCATCCCCTTTTTAACGGGGCCTTTTACCTTTTTAAAGCTTTCTAAGGGCATAAAGCCAAAGGAGTTTTCGGATTATCTTTCTGCCGTTGGGAAGGTCTACCAGGATATTCTAAAGGATTTTAAGGATTTTAAAGAAGTCCACATAGAAGAGCCGGCTTTTGTTCTGGAGTTGTCCACTGCTGAGATTAAAGCCATCAAATCCGTTTACCAGGCATTCCCTCCAGACACAGCGATTCACCTCTTCACGTATTATGACAGTGTAGATTTTTTAAAGGATCTTTTTGATCTCCCGGTTCAATCCATGGGATTGGATCTTGTCCATGGTAAGAAGAATTGGGAAGCGCTGAAAAGATACGGCTTCCCTAAGGATAAAACGCTCATCGCCGGTCTGGTGGATGGACGGAACGTCTGGCGGACCGATATTAAAGAAGCCGTGAGTCTTTTAAAAACACTCACAAAATGGGCAAAAGAGCCTATGGTCTCCAATGCCTCGCCTTTGTATCACTTGCCGTTGAGCGTGAAAGCAGAATCGCTGGATCCCCGGTTGATGGAAAATCTGGCCTTTGCCAAAGAAAGATTGGTGGAGTTAAAGCTCATTGCGGAGGTCTTTGAGAATAAATCCCAGGCCCCGGTATGGAACCTGACAAGCTTCGGCCGAAATGTACAGGTTCAAAGGAAAATTCGGGCCCTTAAACCTAGCGATTTCCGAAAACCTGTTTCCTTCTTGAAGCGAAGATCAGCCCAGCAAAACATTTTGAATTTGCCTTTGTTTCCTACCACAACGATCGGGAGTTTTCCACAGACCGCCGAGATCAGAAAAAAGCGGGCGGATTTTCGCGCCGGTAGAATCACTGCTGAACAGTATCAGGCGTTTGTCTGCTCGAAGATCGCAGAGGTGATCAAGCTCCAAGAGGAATTAGGATTGGATGTTCTGGTGCACGGGGAATTTGAAAGAACGGACATGGTCGAATTTTTTGCGGAAACTTTACAAGGGATCACGACCACCAAGAACGGTTGGATTATTTCTTATGGGACAAGGGTCTATCGCCCGCCGATTATTTTTGGGGATATTTCCCGAAAAGAGCCCTTGACCCTTAAGGAAATCCAATATGCCCAGAGCCTGACGCGAAAACCCGTCAAGGGCATGCTGACCGGGCCTGTGACGATTATCGCCTGGAGTTATGTCCGGGAGGATATCCCCATTAAGGATGTGGCCTATCAATTGGCGCTGGCCCTTCAAGAGGAGATCCTAAGCTATGAGAAATCCGACATCAAAGTGGTTCAGATCGATGAGCCGGCTTTCCGGGAGAAGGTCCCGATCAAAAAGAGCGACTGGCCGAAATATTTCCAATGGGCCATTAACGCCTTCCGCCTGACGACCAACACGGATCCTAAAACGCAAATCCATACGCATATGTGTTATTCCGAATTCGGTGAGATTGTGGAACAAATCAATAAGATGGACTTTGATGTCATCTCGATTGAAACGACCAGAAGCCGGGGGGATATTATTAAGCATTTTGAAAAGATTGATTTTAAGAAGCAAATCGGCTTGGGTGTCTGGGATATCCACTCACCGGCTGTGCCCTCGGTCGGCCAGATGCGGGAGATCGTACAAAGGGCTCTCAAAGTGATTCCCAAAGATAATTTTTGGATCAATCCGGATTGTGGCCTTAAGACACGGGGATGGGAAGAAACCCTGGCATCGCTGAAGAATCTCATTGCCTTAAGCCAGGAACTCAGAAAATGGACCTCCCCATAGCAAGCTACGGAGTATCTCAGGGGAAGTTCTGGATGGTTCATTCTTCGAAGCCCCGCCTGCTTCGCTTTGCCTCCCTGTTGGTAGACTGGCGAAGCAAAGCGGGCGGGGCGAAGTAGAATAAAAATTACCCAAGGCCAATTTCTATTTAAAGAACTTGAGTTTGGCACTTTTTCGGGCTTTTGGGCCGTATTTTCAGGTAGTTCTCGTCGAGAAAGCAATTTTGTGGTATCGAAAACCTGTTTTTGCGATCCGAGAGACTTTTCCGACGACAAATTCGAAAATTTGCCAAACTCAAGTAAAGAAGAGGAGTCCTATGGCTGAAACAGTTTTAGCTCAAGGTGCTGGTGCCGGCGCGATGTCGGCAGAGGTCTTTTCTCCCATAGACAACGCAAAACACCTTTGGAATCTTTTGCTTGAGGGGATCGTGAAGTATAGTTTTCAGGTGCTGGGTGGGATTGTTATCCTAGTTTTAGGATGGTTTGTTGCCAAGTTTGTCGCTCGCACCGTTAAAAAATTTCTCGACCAGCGTCGAGTGGATGTTACGATCACGAAATTTATCGTTGGGACCGTTAAGCTTGCTGTCTTTGCTTTTGCGATCTTAATTGCGTTAGGTAAATTTGGGATTGAGATTGCGCCCTTTATTGCGGGCTTAAGCGTTGTTGGCTTTGGTACCAGTTTCGCTCTGCAAGGACCCCTTTCCAATTATGCCGCCGGGGCATCTCTCATTTTTACCAAACCTTTTAAAGTCGGCGATGTTATTGAAGTGGTGGGGGTGATGGGAGAAGTCGAGGACATGAGCCTTCCGAGAACCGCCATTCGGACGATTGACGGAACCGTGATTGTTATCCCTAATAAACATATTATTGGAGAGATCATCCATAATTATTCTCAGTTTAGAAGATTAGACATTAAAGTTGGAATAAGTTATGAGACCGATATAAACAATGCCCTTACGGTCGTCAGGGAAATTATTGACCGGGATCCGAGAGTTGCCAAAGTCAAAGAAAGCAAGGTCGGGATCTTTGAGTTTGCCGATTCCAGCGTGAATGTTTATGCGCGGATCTGGTGCAAGCAGGCGGATTATTGGGATCTCTTATTTGATCTTAATAAAAAGGTCTTTGTTGAGTTTCAGAAACATAAAATTGCCATTCCTTTCCCGCAAAGGGTGGTTCATCTTCAAAATATCCTTCATGAAAAGTCCTCTTAGATGGGAACTCATCAGCGATTCATAAATTGTTTCGGCCCTTACCTTGACAAACGGTAAAACAGATATTATACTTGAGTTTGGCAAATTTTCGAATTTGTCGTCGGAAAAGTCTCTCGG
>CAZUJQ010000060.1:0-14438 GCA_964620805.1 uncultured Planctomycetales bacterium
CGAAAACCTGTTTTTGCGATCCGAGAGACTTTTCCGACGACAAATTCGAAAATTCGCCAAACTCAAGATAAGGATATTTCTTCGCTCGAATCAAAATATCGGCCAGGTGCTTGGCATTCTCCGGAAGAAGCAGGACCCTTTTGAGCGGCTCAAAGCCTTTTTCCTTTAAGACGTTCTCGGTGCACCAGGCCGGGCTGTGGCCCGCACCATAACTGCACGAGGCATGGACCAGATTGTCCACCGCCTTCTTACGGTCTTCAAGGGAGGCCTCGGGATTACTCAGGGTCTCGACCGATTTAGGGATGTCCAGAAGATATTTCATGACATCTTTTCTCCACTCTTCATCCGATGAGCCCTTGCCGAACATGGCGGAGCCATAACCGCCGGGCGCGGTCTCGCCATCAGTGCCCAATTGAAAAGTCTGATAAAGAAAAAGGTCATTCATCACCCGGGCCGCCTCAAAAAGCTCGCCTTGAGAACCTTCGACCTCTTCGCCGGATCGCTGAACGATCTTCTTGAGGGAGAAAGAAACCGGTTTGATGGAGGCCACCTGTTTGATAAAGTTAGCCCCGCCTTCGCGCTTATGCATCGCCTGGAACATGAGGTTGGCGGTCCGCTGCAACCCGCCTGTCGACTCCGGCAACTGGTAAGTAAAGATATCCGGTCCTTTGGCGTATTGTCCTGTCAGACCCAGATAAAAGAAATGGTGCGCCGGCGTGGGCCGAAAGCTGGCTTCCAGAGAACCGGTGATCTCCAAATCCTCGGAGAGGACTTCGGCGATTCTATGGGAATCCAAGATCAATTGCTGGGCCTCTGTGTCCTGGCCGGTGGCGGCTTTGATCATCTTCTCCACATCTCCGGACTGCATCGTCTTATAAGGAACGCCGTTGTCGTCGTAAAGGGTCGGGGAGGTGCCGACGGCCTTTTCGTATTTGGCCGTGACGCCGGCTTCATTGGCCCCGGTCTTCCCGGCTATTAAATCTTTGAAATAGGCTTCCAGGGCCTCTTGATCCGCCTTCTCGGGCTTCTCGGAAGGAGAAGATTTACCGGTGTATTCCGCATACCTTGTGGTCGTGGAGAAATGAAACTTCTTTTTGCCATCGGGAGAGCTGATCATCTGGTCCGCAATCTCCGCTTCGGATCGGCCTTTATTGGTCTTGGCCAGGAATCTTAAAGAAGTCACGTGAGCTTTGCCGGCCAATTTTCCTTCTTTGATCATCCCGCCCTCGATGGTCTCGCCTTTCGGCGTCTTCAACTGGAACTCGCCTTTGTTATCGGAATAATACCGGATCCCTCCCGGGCCTTCCACCCTCACCATGGCAAAACCGCCTTCTTTGAAGGCCTCATAAATGGCCGGATCGAAAAGGCCAGTAAGAATAGGATTAATGAGACCCGAGACATCGATCCTTTCTTCCAACGTGGGTTTAAACCCGGAGGCGGAAATATTCAAGGCGTCGAGGATGCGATCGGCAACATTGGCGGAGGTCAGAATAACGCCATCGAGTGTTTTTAAGGGAGGCGATCCCGCGGTCTGCACATGACCGATGATTTTATCAACCATTTCTCCAAAGGATTGATTCAAAAGATCTCCGTAGATTTTCTTTTCCTTATCCGGCACTCTTTCCTTCAGGATTCGCTTGGCCGCCTGGACAAGTTCAGGGACCGCTTCCAGGGCCTTGCCGGGGTCCTCGGATTTCTTAAGTTCACTCACTTGTCGGGCGGCCTCCTCGTAAATTTCACTGTAGAACTCCGGAAAGACATTGTGCGGACCGATTTCCCTCATCCTCCTATCAACCAAAATCTTTTTGAGCTCCGCGGCCGGCATGTTCTGCCAGTTGGTTAAAAGCTCTTCGAGCTCCTTTTTATACTTTGGTGAGGATTCGTCTTTGGCCGTGGCCTCGGCGATTTGCTTCATGAGCTTTCGCAGCATCGGGCTCGAGGCCCAATTCTTAAGATGCAGGATCAGGTTAATCTTGTTTTTATCCATGCCGAGCTTCTTTAAATCTTTATCCGTAGGGCTACCAATAAACAAAAAGGCCTTCTCGCCTTTTTCGATGGTGGTCTCAACAAAACCCATCCGGCCGCCCGTGCCTAAAAATGTTCCCAGCCTGTGGCCGGTCAGGGGATCACGGGCATAAGTGGCAAGGACGTTAATGTTTTCTTTGCTGCCGGCGGAAAGAATTACCAGGGCCTGAAGAATAGCTTCTGCTTCCTGGGACAAATCCATTCCTTCTCTTAAAGCTTCCTTTAAGGCCTCCTGGCTCGCGTTGGTGAACGCCACCACTCCCCGTTCCGTCAGGCCCGTCCACTGGCCGGTTTTTACGCGGCCTTCGTTCTCTTGAGAGAGCCAGCGGACCATGGGCGAGTAGACCGCGTACTCCAAGGCCTCCAGAACCGTTGGGCTGGCGGCCAGGCCCAGACTGGCAAAATAATAATTGAGAAAGGGGTCCAAAGGATGGACGCTGGACAAAACCGCCAGCAAGACCTGAGCCCGTATCGCTTCCTTAGAGAGTTCTTCATCGGCTTGGCGGGGGAAAGGATCCTTGACCATGACCTCGGTCTGGCCTTTCTTGCGTAGCTTCTCGGCCTCTTTGATTTCCTTTTGCAGCCGACGGGCTTGCAGGACAAATCGTAGATTTATGCCATTCATGTTCGTCAGAAAATCCACAAAGGCATTGAGCCGTTGGAGAGGACTGCGGGTGTCTCCCGGCCTCAGCGGTTTGCTTAAATCGCTGGCGCTCCAGTCAAAAGAATCTCCGCCAGTCCAGAAGCTTTTGCTAAATTCCACAAATTTTTCCAGCATATAGCCGAAGGTGATTTCTGCTATGCCTACCGAATCTCTTCCGCCCGGTCCCAAGGAGAGCCTCTCCGAAATCTTTTTAAGCTCTGGAAAGGCCGTCTCAAGATCAACATTGGTGAGTTTAGCCAGAGCCGCAATAATTCCTCCGGTGAGGAAGGCGGATCCAAAAAACGCAATTGCCGAGAATAGCCACTCTTCTTCCTGGTAGTCTCGGGGATTGGCTCCTCTGGGTTTTCCGACAAAGGACTTGCGCAAGGCATTCATTCCGATGTCAATGCCGCCGACCACAATGCCGCGGATGATGAACGAGGTGAAGGATTGATAGAGCTGGCGTCTTTCCAGGTCAGGAAAGGGTTCAAGGTAAAATTTTTTACTGGCTTTGGCCCGTATTCCATCGTCTATTTTCTCTGGCGTTCCCTCGATAAGCTCTTTGAAACTCTTGGGTGTTCCGATGAGTTTTCTGGATGCCTCGGAGGTGGCAGCGGGCAGGGTGTTGTTATAAGCTGTTTGATAATCTTTTAGACCGGGTTCAACTGGAAGGCCTTCCGACTCGGCAAGAGTTAAAATGTCTTGGGCCTGCTGGCCAGCTTGAAGGGCTTTATTTTCAGGCGATTCGTAGATTTGGTTCTTAGCTTTTGCCAATTCTTCCAACTCTTTTATTCCGGCTTCCAATCCTTTGTAAGGAATACCTGAAAGACGGGAGTACGCCTCCATGTAGGCATCGTGATAGACCTTCGTCGCCTCCTCTAGAGTAACCCCCTCATAAGAGTATTCGGCGCCCTCATATAAAATGGCCTCCGCCTGTTTCCCCGCCTTATCGGCCGCCTTATGGTGTTCTTCTTCTTTCTTTCCCGCCATCTGAGCGGCCTTTTCTTGCTTTTGTTTCTCCAGCTTCGCCTCCCGCTCCATATCCAAAAAGAAGGCCTTGCAGGTGTCGCTCTCACAAACCAGGCGGCCGATCAAGGTCATGGCCGCGGCGCTGACAAGCTCTCCGCCGAGGTCGCCGGCCAATTGTCCAATCAGCGATGGGAGTTCAGTCTCCGGATCCAGTCCAAAGGCCTTCTCCGCCGCGTAGCGCGCGCCCAGACGAATCGCCTGGGCGATGAATACTTTGGTTAAACCCTGGAGTTCTCTGAGAAGGGCTGCCAGAATCCCGCCCTTGAAGTCAATCAAACCCTCGCCGAAATTCCAGGCAAGAGTGACAGGCTTATTGCTGGCCCCATCCGCTACCGTTACCGTTATTTCGCTTGCACGCTCCAGCGCCGCTAATTGTTCCGGCGTCAGTGTGTCGGCCGAATTGGACCGAACCATCTCCACACTTTTATTCACCATCGCCACAAATCCAAACTGCGCCAGATGCCCACCGACCGTCGCCGCGACCCCGATGATCGCGTCTTTAAGATCCTGACTCATATCATCACCCAGCAAATCATCCAAGGCCTTGGCAATCTCGGTCATCACATAGCCGCGCACCACCCCCAAAACAAATCCCCGGGCAAAGCCGGAGGCAAAGGCCCCGACCCCTCCCAATACGCTGGTTTTGGCCGCCTCGGCGGCGGCGGTCTTCGCCACCTCGGGAACTGTGCTCTTGACCGCGTTGGCCCCGGCCGCGGCGGTCTGTTTCGATCCCGAGCCAAAAAGCCAGGCCACCCCTTCATTGGTCTTTCGGAAGACCCAGGCAATCCCTTTGTACATCTGAAGCCCCGCCCACTTTAAGCCATCCCACGCCACGGTAAAGGCCTTATGAACGGAAGGCATGTTGCTTTTGACGGTTTCACCGATGGCCTCGAAGCCTTTCCAGATTTTCTCGCCCAAGAATGCCAATTTATCGATGACCCAATCCCACCTCTGACTCCATAAACTTTTAGTGCCCTCAGTCACCGCGGCTTTTCCTGCCGCCGGACCTAGGGTCGTGCCTGCCTGCGCCCCGCTTCCAATCCTTAGGGCCTTAGCTAATGCGGTGAAAGGAGTCTTTAGAAACTCCCAAGCTGAGGAAAAGGCGTTGCCTATGCGTGTCCAAATGCCTGGATTCAGATTCACAATATGGCTGATCCCCGGCAGGCTGGCCAGAAAGCGACCCAAGTCTTTGACTCCGTTACCAATACTCTTACTCTGCCAGATTCCAGCTTGTGCAGCCGCTCCAGCACCTCCGGCTGCTGCACTTCCGGCCGCTCCAGCACCTCCGTATGCTCCTGTAAACCCCATTTCAGCAACTTCTGCAAGTGCCTCAACACCGGCATCAACACCGGCATCCACCCCCGCCTGCGTTCCAGCTTGAAACCATGTTCCGGGGTTCAACGCCGTTACCCCCATGCTAATCCCCACACTCAACCCCAAGTTTAAAATAAACCCCGTCGTGGCGTTGCACGCGCCTTTCATGACGCAGATTTCGGCCACAGCCCGGGCAAAAGCCGAGGCGCCCATACCGATGATGATCCCGGGTAAAAGAAACTGGGCTCCCGGGATAAACGCCGCGGCGGCCAGCATCGCCACATCAATCCCCACGCTTATCAAGACCGACGAGGTGCTGACCAATCCCGGCAGGTCTTTATGCCGGTCGCGCCAGGTGGATCCCAGCACAAAGGCCTGCATGGCGTCGCTGATTTCGTAGGGGGAGAGGTCATTGCTGCTTGCCTCATTAGCAAACTCTTCAGCCAGAGCAAACCCGCTCAACTGTTCTGAGAAATCTTCTCTCGAAAGCATCATGGCCTGGCCAGTGTCGTCAAAGTAAACATTCGTCTCATCCCTGGCCGTCACGGTCACAAAATGTTCCGAATCAAAATGGACGATAAAAGGAGGTTTGAGCCGGAGAATGTCAACGGGATTCATCTTCACGGCCTGAACATCCAGGCCATACGCGCGGGCCACTTTATTGAGCGCAAATAAAGAGGTCTTTAGTTCGGACGCCCCTGGTTCAATGAGGTTGCTTAAAAGATCCACGGCCAACGTGGAAACCGATAACTCCTCAAGGGGACTCTCAATTTCCTGACTGGCCAGCAAATCTTTTAAGGCGTAAACCCCGCAGTTCAAAGGATGGATGCTGGGATCGCGCAGCCACTGGTCGATTGTCTGAATGCGCTCGGCTGTGATCGTTGAGACCAAGTCAATAAAAAGGCTTCGGTCTGTTGGACTGGGATAGGGAGATTTATAATTCTGGAGTTTAAGCTCAATGCGTGCAGCAGGTTTCCCCGCGATCTGTGTTAAAAGATGCTCAACGCTGGAAGCGATCTGAGCTGAGGCGACTTCCTCGGGGCTGGCTTCTGGGCTGATCGAGGCAGGTAACTTTTGCTTCCAAAGGACAGCCGGATCATAGCTTATGGCCCAGCTAACCTGCTCTGGGATGAAAGTCAGGACAACAAGAAAAGCAACGGTGCGTATCCAGGATTTAAATCGGCTTTTAAAGGGGGTTTCTGACTGAGGGGGTAAATATAAAAAATCTTCACATTTTTGATTACTATAACTACTAGTATTCAAAAAAATTTTCTTATCTTGCAAATTTTCTACGCCAGAATATTCTTTTTTGTCCATTCTGACTTAGTTTTGTGACTAAATATTGTCCATACTGGATAACTTAAAAGAAAACTTAGATAAGAACACCCTATACTGACTAAAGATTGGGTACTTAAGTACGCTGATATTGCGCTTTTGGGTCATAAATTAAGAAGGACTTGCCTCTCCGCCACGATTGTGGGCAGAGGAGCAAGCCCTCCCCTTGTTAATCTCTCCAAACGTCTATTTTCTTTGTTTCCGCGGCTGGATTTTTCAAATGGAAAATCCTTTTTGGCTCTTTAACCATCTCCAGAGTCCCAATCTCTAGGTCATTAGGGATTGGTTTTTCCGGGAGGAATCCCGACGGAATGACTCTAACTGCAATTAAAGTCTATTTTAAGTGTATGTTGTAAATAATGCATCGTCAAGTTTTATTACGAAAATATCTTATTTATTTTAAACATCTTATATCTCTAAAAAATAATTTATTAGATTACACCAGATGAATTTTCCCATGAGGGCGCCCATGGGGAATCTCCTCGAATGGGGCGATTATTACTCCGACATATAATGGCGGGGTGAGGCTGACGTCATCTACCAAAATTAACGACCAGCTTCATAAGATTGACAGGCGATTAGAAAAAGACGTATTCTAAGACCGATTGATTGCAGTTTGCTTGAAATAGCTTTAACGCTTATTGATATGACCTTAAGAAGCTAATTATTCTAGGAGTTATGGGGATCTGGGAGATTTTGAAGCATACAAATTCAATATATCTAATTCAGAATTATTGAGGGTGGGAGATTTTCAGTTTGGACAATCTAGATTGGACATAAATTAATTTATTTATATCACCGTCCTCCTCCTGTAAGCTGTGTCATGGGATTGTTTTGCATAAAATCGAGAAGAATGGGGCCGGCAACAAGAATACCAACAACCGGAAAGATAAACAAAAGCAAGGGAACGAGCATTTTTAAAGGGGCTTTTAAGGCAATCTGCTCTCCTCTTCGAAACCGGCTCAAACGCATATCTTCAGAAAGGATGTTCAGGGCCTCGGCCACGGATGTTCCCATTTTGTCCGCTTGAATAAGGGTACGGGCAAACGTGGACAAATCCGGCAGCTCGTATTTTGAAGCGAGGTCCCGGATGGCATCTCTTCTGGTCTTACCCAAGGTGATCTCATTCATAACGGTGTTAAATTCCCGGATCATGACAGACGGCGGGGATTTTTCCACCACCCACTTCAAAGCCAGCATAAAATCCAGTCCCGCATTGACGCACAAACGCAATAAATCAATGGCATCCGGCAGCTCTCTGATAATTGTAGTTTTAACCTTTTTAACTTTTCCCTTAAGCCAAAATTCTGGTACCATGTATCCCACGGCAAGGCCCATGCACAGCCAGAAGGCAATCATATCCTGCTGTATGAAAGGATAAGTGCTTAAAAGAACAAGGACAATAGCAATCTCCTTTAAAAGGAAAAATTCCTCTGGCATTATATCCACATGTCCCATGGCAAGATCCCTGGCAATTCTTTTGTGCAGGGCCCCGGCGACAAAGGGTTTATTAATGCCCGCAATATGCCTTAAAATGCTAAAGGCGCTTTTCTTCTTTCTGGTAGCAGACCCCTCCAGCCCCGGCATGGCCTGAAGCTTCGGGCGGCTCTCCCATTCAACGGGAATCGTCCCCAGGATAAAACTAAAAACAGATAAAAAGATTAAAAGTAAAATAAAATCTAGCATAGTTTGCAACTCCTTTCGACCAACCCTACTTCGCCAAACCTTTGCGCTCTACTTAACCTTTGGCAGGGCTCGCTTCACGTTTGGCTTCGTAGGGTTAATTCGGCCTGCGACTTACGTTCCCCCGCTGCATTCTTGCAGAATGCAAGAAGCGGGGTCCGTAAGTCGCGGCCTCATTAATAATTCTTAAACGTGCTAATCTTCCATATTAAAAAAGCCCCGATACACTCAGAGATAAACGCATACGTCAGCATTCTCTGCCCCATCTCGGTATGGATCATATTTTTTAAGAAGTGGGGATTGGTTGTGTAGACCACAAAGGCGAAGGCCACAGGCAAAAGCGACATAACGACGCCCTGAATCTTTCCCTGCAGGGTTAACGTGGCGAGGTTTTGCTCAATTTTTTTGTGCTCCCGGATCGTATTAACAATCCGCATAAAAATCGCCGGGAGATTCCCGCCGGTCTCCCGGGCCAGCAAAATCGCGGTGATGGTCTGCTGGAGGGCCGGAGACGGCATCCTTTCATACAAGTGATTAAGGGCCTCTTCCAAAGAAACCCCCATTTTATTCTCGCTTAAGACCGTTCCGAATTCCTGATCAATGGGGTCCGACATCTCCTCAACGATCGCCTCCATGGCTTGTATCAAACTCAAGCCCCCTCGGAAAGAACTCGACATAATGAGCAGGGAATCGATGAGCTGATTATCGAATTTCTTCTTTCTTTTTTTAACCAGGAATTGAATATACAAGCTGGGGAATAAGAATCCAACCACCACCCCTAAAACGACGCCCAGGAAACGCCACTCCAGGGGAAAAAGAAAATACCCCCCCGCGCCCAAGACGAGGGGCGCAAAAAAGTAAATCCGCGACAATTTCTGGATGTCGGATTTCATCAGGATCCGCTCCATCTTGCTGGCAAACCGCTGGGTCCTTTTTTGCTGAAGGGCGACCGCCTTGCCGGTCACCAGAGGAACAACCGTGTAGGTTAAAAGACCCACTGCTAAAAAAATCATGGCCATGACGAGAATAAATCCGGTCATCGTCGACCTCCGTTTCTGAAATAGTCACAAAGACACAAGGTCACACGTCACAGGTTAAAAACTTTTATAAAACTTCCAAAGAAGCGCTCCTGTTTCCCCCCTTAAATTTTCTAATTTCTCATAACTTGAGTTTGGCAAATTTTCGAATTTGTCGTCGGAAAAGTCTCTCGGATCGCAAAAACAGGTTTTCGATACCACAAAATTGCTTTCTCGACGAGAACTACCTGAAAATACGGCCCAAAAGCCCGAAAAAGTGCCAAACTCAAGTTCTCATAAGTTTCCTTCTGAAAATACTGAAGACGAAAACAGCATTCCAGTAAATACTCTGTTTCCGCCAATGACCCTAAGGCAATATTTGCGAAAGGCTAATTCATCTGCTCTCTGCCACACTCTTAATTTTTTATATCCTTTTTCCATGCCATTCCCTTTCTCATGTGACTTGTGACCTGTGACCTTGTGACATGGTGACCTTCACTACTACCACGCCCCCTGGCAATCCACAAATTTCAAATTGAATCCCCGCTCGGAGTTGATCAACCCTATGCTGGGAAAATCCGGTGGATCCGAACCGTGCCACCAGTATTCAGCGCAGACCTCGGTTTTGACGCCATGGAGCACGATCTCATTGGCCCTGGCCCAACACTCGGCATATTCAGGCGTATCGGTGACTCCCGGCACCTTGTCCCCCGGCGGCCAGGTCAGCATAAAGGCCCCTGGTCCCTCGTCTAAGGGTTTACAGATAGGACTGGGCGAAGTGAGATCCTGGAGATCATTGACGTTGGGGAGAGCGGTCAAGACGCCCGGATTACGGAATCTAAATCGCCAGATGTCCAGGCCACTGGCAAACTTGAGCAGCACGTCTTTATCTTCATCCCAGCGCCTCACCCGGACCTTGGTTGTTCCTCCCAGGAAACACTGATTGGTTTTAGCGTACTCTTTTGAGGAATCGCATCCGCCGTGCAGGCCAAAGGCGTCGCCCAGGGAATAACAGCGTTTTATCGGCAAGAACAGAAATTTTTTGGTGTAGGTTTTAACAGTGGCGAGCGGAGGCTCAATGGGTTTGCCACCCGCTCCCCCGGGGTTTCCCTGCTGGCCGCAGTTGCCGCCGCAGCGGCCGGGGAGCCTCGTCTCCACACTCACGAGATGCCAACGGCCGCGGCCGAGCTTGCTTTGTCCTTCCGGAATAGCCGTCTGCCACCCGTAAATCGCAAAGCCGGGAAGCGGCTCGTCGGGATTGTCTTCCACCTTTTTCCTTTCATCGATCAGCTTATCGCCGGCCGTAATGATCTTATCGAATTCTGTGAGAGCCGACTGGAAAAGGGTCTTTAAATTGTTGATCTCAGTTTGGCGGGCCGTCAAGAAATCCCGTCGTTTTTTGAGCTTGGCCAACTGGTTAGCCCCTTCCGGAGCCGCCATCGAGGCATGGGCGGCATCGCCGCTATTCAAAAGCTTAAGCTGCCAGTCGAAGGTGAAAATTTTGCCATCCACCGAGCCAGCGGCGGTTCCCCAAGGATTCGTGTCATAGCAACTGCCCTTGGCCTGAATCCAAGATCTGACCACGGCATCGTAAAACGGATTGCCCGGCACCCAGCCAGTACAGCTCGGGCCGGTGCTGCTCGTAAAGGTGGCGGTACAGGCCGCGGCCTCTCCCAGACTGTTCTCGGCTCTGATCACACAGGTCGTTGTGTTGAGAAAACTAAATCCGCTAGCAGTCCCCGTGGCAGGGGACACCGTTCCGCTCGACCCATCGCTGCAGTACCAGGGGATACTCCCATCGGCATCTGTGCTCGTCCAGTTCGCGGTCAAGGGCGTCCCTGGCGGCCCGCCCGAAGGCGTGAAGGTCAAGGCACACGTTGGGGTCTCTTTGCTGCTATCGGTGAAGGTGGCCGAGCAAGTGGCGGTCTCTCCGGCGGCGTTTTCGACTCTCAAAACACAGGTCGTGGTCTTAAGGAAACTGGCAGGCTGGCTGCCGATGGCAGGGGAAATGGGAGGATTGGGCGGCGAGCTTGCTCCATCGCTGCACACATAGGGGATATTCCCATCATCGTCATTGCTCGTCCAGAATGCGGTCAAGGGCGTCCCCGGCGGGCCAATCGGAGGGCCGCCATCTGCGGTCCTAATGAACGTCAAGGTGCACGAAGGAGGAGAAACCGCGCTCGTATCGGTAAAGGTCGCCGAGCACGTGCCTATCTTGGTGGCGCTATTTTCCACCTCCAGAATACAGGTCGTGGTCTTAGAAGAAGTTAAGGAAGCGCTGCCGCTGGCGGTTGTATGCCCCGTCGTCACCCCATCGCTGCAGATGTAGAAAATATCGTCATCGAGATCATTGCTCGTCCACTCCGCGGTGAAAAGCGTCCCCGGTGGACCACTCGCAGGGGTGAAGGTCAAGGTGCAGGTGGCCGGCGGCAAGGGATCCACGGTGAAGGTGGCCTCGCAGGTGGCGGCCTCGCCGTTCGTATTTAGCGCCCTGAGTATACAGGTGGTCGTTTTGGGGAAGCTGACCCCCCCCGCACTGCTATTGGCCGGGGTAACTGAACCGCTTATCCCATCGCTACAATAATATTCAAGACTGTTATCAGCATCATTGCTGCTCGTCCACTCCGCGGTCAAAAGCGTCCCGGCCGGACCGCTCGCAGGGGTGAACGTCAAGGTGCAGGTGGCCGGAGCGACCACAACGGCACTGTCATATTGAGGAATAACGGGGCCCACCGGGCCTTGCCAGGGCGTTGGGCTTACGGGAAGACTAGCGCATTTGGTGCAATCATTAAGACAGTCCTCAAAGGCCTTGACATCCACATCCCGCGGCACCACGAAATCATTGGTATCGAAGGGGAATACGGGATCATTGATCAAAATGGAGCGGGGCAGTTGGGCGCAGCGCGGGGTCACGCCCCCCGGAGCCGGCTCAACAAACTCTGTGCACGTTGCCGCGCTATCAGCGCATTGGGAAAAGCGCGGGATGGCCGCGACGTTGTAATTGAGACACGCCGCAATGTCCTCCACGTCGCCGGTCCCGAACAAATCGGATTCGGTTTTCTTCAATCCCGGGCATTGGCCGGTGGGCGTGCCCACGGGGCGGGCGGGCCAGGCGTCGGGAATCCCGGTGAACTGGGCAGGATCCGGCAGGCACAGGGTTTGATCACAGTTTGACCCCACGTAAGGCCCGGTCAGCCATTTATCGATTTTATTGATCCAATCCTGGTGCTGATCCCCCCAGATCAGCACATATCCATCCTCCTCGCCGTTTAAAAAAGGATCACGCGCGCTACCCTCCGCCTTGGGCGCCAGCCACGTGGCAAATTCCGGATACCATTGTTTGAAGTTCACCAGGAGACTATCCGTATCCGTCGTTGAGATGCTCTGGGCCCAGAGGATGAAGTCCGTGAGCCCATAAATAAGGTTATCAAAAGGATCATCCGGCCACAAGAGGGGCGATCCGGCGCTGGGATCGCCGCAGGGGCATTCGTGGGTGCATTCCACGTCACATTCCGCGGCGGTTCCCCCTGCCGCGAGGCAATCGGCGATACAACCCCCGTCTTTACAGCCGGTCCCGAACTTTGAGCATCCGTTGGCATAATACGGCCAGGCCGTGGAGCAGAACCGGTCGCCGCCTCTTTTCCATTTGCCCGTGAACTGATTCACGAGATCAAACCCGCATTCGTCGTCGTATTTTTCCGGAAGGACGATCAGCTCTTCTATGGTCTTGACCAGATCGGGCCGCAAAATCTTTTTACTATTATCGATGATGTCATTGATATCAAAAACACACTCCCCTCCATTAGAAAACCCGGGGGGATTCGGAAGCGTCAACTGGGGAGCCAATTCATTAGCCAAGGAAGGCGCGGCCAAAAGGGGAGAGATATCCCCGCATTTGGGGAAAGCGCTCGTGCACAGATGGCACTCGTACCGGAGATGCTTGTCCGCGACATCCAATTTGAGCCGGCCCAGATCCATTCCCCAGTCTGAGAATTTATAGAAAATAGGGAAAACCTCCTGGCTGGCCGCGGAGAAGGTCTTGGCGTCATCAAATCGGAAGACGGTCATGGTGGGCTTGTCCAACTCGGGATCCGGGGCTTGGAGCTTCGGGATGCCGGTTGTGAAATCCGTATGATCGCGGGGAGGGCTGGTCTGGAATTCCAACTGCTCATCGTCGGTGCCAAACCGCTCCCGATAGGAAAAAACGCCATTCGAGGCATCCTCGAACAAAGGATCATAGACAAAAGGATAAGGGGTCGCCTGATCCAAGGTCACAGGATCCACGGATCCGCCGTAAGAAGAAGAGCTGCAGGTCGCGGCGGTGCCGCAGCGAAGAAGAGGATTCGGATGATCGCAACAGGCCTCCCGCTCGGCCACGGTTTTATCCACGCAGCAGAGGTTGCATTCCGATGGCGGAGCGGCCCCGCAGCAGGCATGACCGGGATTGGCCCCGCAGTCCACCGGATCCCAGAGAAAATTCAAAAACTCCTGGAGGCTGGTCTTGAATTTTTCAATCTCGTCTTTGGTCTGCGTTGAGGCCTGCATGGTCCTGAGCCTCTCGGTATAATAAGTCGCGTAACGGCTTATCTTATCTTTGGGTTTGCCCAAAGCGTCTTTTCCGAAGAATCCGTCTTGGTCGATATCGTGCACGTCCTCGACCAGCGCTGTGTCCGTGACAACGTTTTGTATGGCGATCTGAACACCCTGCTCCAGCCAGCGGTCCTGGAAAGTAGGCAGGAGATCTCTTTGCGCCTTGTTCCATAGGCTGGTGATGCCGGGTTCGATAATCAGAATCTGCATGACCATGGCGGCAATCGTTAGGGCTAAGGCGATTATGGCCAGGACCGTTATCGACCATAAGGGAGGGAAAAGGAAACCCAAAATGAATGTCGCAACAATAATGTGAGCAAGGATAAAAATTTTCAGCAAAAGAACGAACACCCCGCTCCAGGCGCAGATCGTCAGGTCGGTGCCCGCGCCTTTCTGCCCACCGAGCTGCGTTTGATAGACCGATTCTGTATAGCTGGTAAAAAAGGAGGCCATGGCCGCGGCAGCGGTGTCAGCGGCCACCTGGGTGGTGGCCTTGAGCTGGGCGATCTGGCCTAGGTTGAGGGCAACCGCAAAAAAGATCAGCGCCATGGCGGAGATGAGGATGAGGATGAGCGCGACTTGGCCTTTTGATCGTTGACAGGATAAGGGGATTTTTTTGATAGAAGATTTTCGAATGATTTTGTTTAGAAAAGTAAAAATGGGATTGACCTCATTTTAGAAAAATTAAACATTCATTATTGGTCACCCGGTCACAAAGTCACAACGTCACAGGTTAAAAACTTTTATAAAACTTCCAAAGAAGCGCTCCTGTTTCCCCCCTTAAATTTTCTAATTTCTCATAA
>CAZUJQ010000061.1:0-14093 GCA_964620805.1 uncultured Planctomycetales bacterium
ATTGTGAATTCGCCAATTTCTACAGCGCGATGGCCTATCCCGGCTCCCGCCTTTACACGATGGCGGTTGAAAAGGGGCTTTCCTTGCCAGAAAAATGGCACCACTATTCCCAGCATGCCTATGAAACTTTCCCCTTGCCTACCGACTATGTTTCTTCGGCCGACGTGCTCTGGTTTCGGGACGAAGCCTTCCACCGATATTTTGAAGGGGAGCGTTATCTGGGCATGGTACGGAGGAAATTCGGCGAAGAGGTCTTGGCCCACATTCGGCGGATGACGCATATCCGCCTTAAAAGGAAGCTCCTTGAGGGCTACAGGCCGCCGGTGGATCTTATCTCCATAGGAGCGAATTGATGGATCCAGAACTTAAAGCGAAACTCGAAGCGAAGGCCCATTGGGTCCGACGGAAAGTCGTCGATATGGCCGTCAGGGCGAAGAGCGGGCATGTCAGCACCGCCTTTTCTCAGACGGAGCTTTTGGTGGCGCTCTATTACGGGGGAATCCTGCGCTACGATTCTCAGAATATCAAATGGCCGGAGCGGGACCGCTTTATTTTAAGCAAAGGCCAAGGAGGAATTGGGCTTTATCCGATTCTTGCCGATCTCGGCTTTTTTTCCTTGCAAGAACTCGAGATTTTTACTCAGCGGGGGAGCATCCTTGGAGTTCATAGCGAATGGAATATCCCGGGGATCGAGGTGATTACAGGATCCCTGGGGCATGGCTTGCCGATGGCAACGGGAATCGCCCAGACCGCCAAAAATGATGGAAAGGATTATCTTGTTTTCTGCTTTTTGGGTGATGCCGAGTTGTACGAGGGTTCGAATTGGGAGGCCTCCTTTTTCGCGGCGCATAGTGAGCTGAATAATTTAATTTGTATTGTGGATCGGAACGGTCAAGGAGTTCTGGGATTCACGGATCGAATTGAGGAAAAAAAGGACGGGCCTCGGCTGGACCCGCTGGAGGGGAAGTTTCGGTCATTTGGATTTGAAGTGAGGGAGATTAACGGCCACTCGTTTGAAGAAATTTTTGAGAGTCTAAGGGATATCCGAGAAAGAAGGAGAAGCGACTCTCGTCCCCTGATGATTATCGCCCATACGAAGAAAGGAAAGGGGGTGTCCTTAATGGAAGACAAAAAACTTTGGCATTATCGGGTCCCCTCCAGCGAAGAGCTCGAGTGGGTTTATGGGGAGTTAGATCAAGGTCGTGCCGCGGAGAAGATTTCTGCGGAAACACCCAGCAGTGATTAGTCGAGATGAGGAGAAGATGACCCCCCAAAAATTTATCACAGGAATGAGAGATGTTTTCTTCTCGGAGCTTTATCAAATTTTCCGGAAGGATAAGAACTGTGTTCTGATTACAGCGGATAATGGAGCTCCGACGTTGGATCGATTTGCCAAGGAATTTCCCCAGCAGTATTACAACGTCGGGATTGCAGAACAACAAATGATGGGGATGGCCTGCGGGATGGCCTTTGAGGGAAAAAAGGTTTACACGTATGCCATCGCCCCCTTTGTGACGATCCGCTGTTATGACCAGAACAAACTCGACATGTGTGCCATGAACCTCCCCATCGTCAACTTAGGTGTGGGAGCGGGCTATGCCTATGACATCATGGGGCCGAGTCATCATACTGTGGAAGATATCACCGTCATGAGAGTATTGCCCAACCTGAAGATCTACAGTCCTGCGGATGGAGTGACAGCCCGTGCCCTGGCCGAAGTCACCTACCGAGATAAGAGCCCCCAATACGTCCGGTTCGACCGATCGGGGATCCCCAATTTGTACGGGGAGCGAAAGGTGAATTTTGGAGACGGTCTGATCCAAGTTGTCGGGCGAGAAAATCCTGATGTTACAATTGTCGCGACCGGTGTCATGGTTCATAACGCCTTGAAAACGGCCAAGAATTTAGAAGAGAAAAACTTTCGCGTGAGCGTCATTGATTTATTCCGACTCAAGCCGATTAACCGAGAACTTTTGATTCTGGGGTTAAAAGGTTCTCGCGCCCTGGTGACTCTCGAAGAGCACCTGCTGGCCGGAGGAATGGGGAGCGCCGT
The DNA here is from genome assembly GCA_964620805.1 of uncultured Planctomycetales bacterium. GTDB lineage: Bacteria > Omnitrophota > Gorgyraeia > Zapsychrales > JAHFFX01 > CAZUJQ01. Next base: position 2,054 of record CAZUJQ010000061.1, read on the forward strand.
GGTTGAAGTTTTGTCGGATCATCACTATCGGATCCCAACGCTCAGAATCGGTCAAGATGACCGATTTGTGTTTGACTACGGAGGAAGACAGGCCATTTGGGAAAAGTACGGTCTGGACGTTGTCAGTGTGACTGAGAAAATTTCGACTTGGCTTGAGCCCCAAATCAAAGATCAGATTCTCAAATCGGTGCCGACCGTTAAACCTATTGACGTTTAGATTCCCCCACGCCTCGTGAAGCCCTCGGTTACTCTCTTTATTCCTGCCCTGAATGAAATCGACGGCATGCGCGAAATCATGCCTCGGGTCAAAAGAGAATGGGTGGATCAAATTCTGGTCGTAGACGGACAATCCACCGACGGAACGGCTGAATTTGCCCGTAAACAGGGTTACGAAGTTTATGTCCAGAAGGAAAAAGGACTCAGAAAGGCCTATAACGAAGGCTGGCCTTTAATTCGGGGGGATATTGTCGTCACCTTTAGCCCGGATGGAAACTGCATCCCCGAATTGATTCCCACTCTGATTGAGAAGATGAAGGAAGATTACGATATGGTGATCGTATCTCGTTATCTCAATGGGGCAAGAAGTGAAGACGATAATTGGATCACCGGATTTGGCAACTGGTTCCTTACCCGAGTTCTTACCAATGGCCTCCACGGCGGCCATTACACGGATACCATGGGGATATACCGGGCTTACAAAACAAAGCTTTTCTATGAGCTGGGCATTGATCAGGACGAGGCTTACGCTCCTGAGAAATTCTTGTTTACGGTTGTGGGGTGTGAGCCTCTGATTTCAGTTCGGATGGCCAAAAGGAAGCTTAAGGTTACAGAGATTCCGGGTGACGAGCCTAAGCGGCCAATGGGTCGCTCCAAGCTTCAGATCATTCGGTGGGGAGCGGCTCACGTTTTCCAGATCGTCCGAGAATTGTGGTACTGGAAATAACTAGCCCCGAGCTAAATAACAATTGAATTCTTTTTAGCGCTTCGCTATCATAAGCATACACATGGACATACGTTATATTAACCCAGAAAATCTGAGGTCAAGTTTCGAGACCCTGGGTCCCTCCCTGTCAGTCACTACGGGCCGTTATGAGGTCAAAATTCCCTGTGAAGTCAGGGATCTTGACTGGAACCACATGGACCAGCTCCACCGCCCTGCGATCCACAAGACCTATCAGGAATCTTTACGTCTCGTTACCGCTCGTTCCTTCCAGTTATCGCTCACCGGTGTAGGCTTAGGGGGGTTTAAATTTTTCCTCCCGATGACCGACATCCAGCTGGGGCCCGGCCTATTTTATCAAGGATTTAGTTTATTTAATCTTTTGTATATCCATTCTATCATTCGGATGATACCGGCGAGCGAACGAGAAGGAGTCGACGAGAAGGTATCTCTGCAGAGGATTGATTGGTACATCGTCTCTCACCGTCTATTTAAGTTTCTGCATGGCCCCATCAGTCGTCGGCTCTACCGCCTCAACGACGTTCAGAATAAAGAAGATACCTCTATTCGGATCCGCCGCGCCGAGCTCAGGCGTAAAGGGTACCGTTTCCGGTCCGACAATCCTGATTTTCTTAATTCGAACGTCCTGACGGACAATGTGATCCCGCCCAAACTGGAGGGGATTCACCGGATTTCCTTAAAAGGAATTACCGGGGCTGGCTTAAACTGCGTCTCGGCCGGTCCGATCGAGCTTCTCGTACGAAAGGAGGGGAGTGACAGTTTTACTGTATGGCCTGCAGTCTGTCCTCATGAAGGAGGACCTCTGGAGTTAGGGACTGTCTGCAACGGAACGATCGCCTGTCACTGGCATAATCTCAAACAGACAGGAGCGACTCTGACCCCCAAACGACCACAAGAGGTTCTGGGAAACCTCCAATTGTCAGTCAAAGGAGATGAATTGGTCGTTCACGAACGGGATTGATGGGAAGAACCGTTGCAGAAACCATCCAAGCCATCACTCGTCGCCACCTCTTGGAAAACCGAGGTCTTCTTTTTGGCCAATGTGTGACTGCAGTTGGCTGGATCGGGGGAACCGTACCCCCATTGACGGAAGACGAGGGGATCGTTGAATTGTCCATGGCGGATGTGGCGGGCCCAGGCATTTCGGTGGGGGCGGCTCTGGTGGGGAGGCGCCCGATCTATGTCATCCGTTATCAGGGTTTTATGTGGTATAACGCCGCCCCTCTTTTGAACTATGCGGCCAAGTCTAAAGAAATGTGGGGAGTCCCTTGCCCTATTTTTGTGAGGGCCTTAGCCTTGGAAGGGGCGATGGGTCCCGTGGCCTCCGCCGCTCATCACGGGATGGTGATGCGGATGCCGGGGATGCCCGTGGCGGCTCCCATGACTCCAGGAGAGTGGACTCAGGCCTGGGAGTGGTTCATGTCCCATGATGATCCTCTCTACGTGAGCGAACACCGCCGAAGTTTTGCCGTCGATTATGAAATGGAACCCCTCTTGCATCCTCGGGCCGATATTACTCTCTTGGCCATCAGTGCAGGACGACTCAATGCCCTCGAAGCGGTCAAACTGCTGGCGGCTGAGGGGACTACGTGTGATCTAATTCATCTCCTTTGGCTCAAGCCTTTCCAAGTAACTGATTTGATGGTGGATTCCTTGAGGAAGACGGGCCTTGGCTTGGTGATCGATTCCGATTTCGAAATTGCCGGCGCTTCCCGATCGATTGCCTATGACCTCATGCACGCCGCCTCGGTTCCGGTTTTTGCACTCGGGTTGGAGGATCGAACCGCAGGTTTTGCTCCTCATCTTGACAATCCAACCCCCTCTCCAAAGAAGATCGTCGAGCGGGTCAAAGCTCTGGTGACGAACGAATTACGGAAGGTCGTTTAATGGAAAATCATTTTTATTCCGGCAAAGGGGTTTTGGTTGCTGGGGGCACCGGTTTGGTAGGAATGGCGCTCGTGGAGCTTCTCTTGCAGGAGGGAGCTAAAGTGCGCGTAGTCTCCTTAGATGACGGGCGTGAGCTTCCCGAGGGAGTTGAATTCTTGAAATTGAACCTCCTCGGGTGGGAAGCCTGCTTGAAAGCCTGCAAAGACATGGATTATGTTTTTCAACTTGCTTGTGTGAAAGGGGGGGTGGGCCTCGGTGAAAGCCAAGCCGCCCTCTTTCTCGAAGGTAATTTGCTCGTCAACCTCCACATGCTCAAGGCGGCTCGAGAGTGCGGGGTCGAGAAATACCTGTACTGCAGTAGTGTCGCGGTCTATCCAGACGTCGAAATTTTCCGGGAGGACGAAGTCTGGGACAAGCCTCCGCATCCTTCTAACAAGTACGCCTCTTGGGGAAAACGAATTAGCGAACTCCACTGCGAAGCCTATTTGGAGCAATACGGGTACAAGACTTGTGTGGTACGACCTGCAAACATTTACGGACCCCATGACAACTTCGATTCGGCTACTGCAATGGCCGTCCCGGCTTTGATCAGCCGAGTCTGCTGGGGAGAGGATCCGTTGGTGGTGTGGGGGGATGGTAGCCAGGTCAGGGACTTTCTCTATGTGAAGGATTGTGCGCGGGGGATGTTGATGACGATGGAGAAATATTACGAGTGCGACCCTCTGAACCTGGGGAGCGGCGTTCCGACCACCATTCGGCAAATTGTGGAAACGATCTTAAGATACGCTCCTCATGCGCCTCGAGTGGAGTGGGACACCCGTAAACCGATCGGCAATCGGATCCGATTAATGGATATGACAAAGACTCGGGCGAAATTGGGCTTCACTCCGAAATATTCCTTGGATCAGGGAATCAAGGAGACGGTCGAGTGGTATCTAGCCCATAAAGACCGTCTGGCCAAAAAAGAGCGGGTTCTTGCGTGAAAACGACGCTTTTGATTCCTGTATTGAATGAAATTGAAGGAATGAAAGTGATCCTGCCCCGGATCAAAAAGGAGTGGGATGAACCGAAGAGAATTGGGGGAAGCAAGAAGAAGAGTCGCCCTGAATTTTTCACTCCGCTAGAAACGGCGTCTCTCCATCCTGTAGAGAGGTAAACCGGTGTTTTATAAAGGAAAAAATGTTTTAGTGGCAGGGGGGGCAGGGATGATCGGCCAAAGCCTGGTCAAGAAATTACTGACTGAAGGGGCCCATGTCCGAGCGACCCAGTACCAATCTCGGAAAATCACTCTGACGCATAAAAACCTCGAGGTGGTTTCGTGTGACTTGAGGAATGAGGACGAAGCCGAGCCTCTTTTTAAGGACATGGAGATTGTTTTCTTGGCCGCGGCGGAAGTGGCGGGGGCCAAAGTCATCAAAGAAGATCCGTCTCGCCTCATTATGTCCGACCTTGAACTTCACGCCAAACTCATCCATCTGGCGGCAAAAATGGGGGCCGCCCGATGCGCATTTATCAGCTCGAGTTATGTCTATCCCCACACCGGTAAGTCCAATAAGGAAGAGGAGGGTTTCCAGGGGGATCCTTGGAAACCGACGAATTACGGCTTGGGATGGATGCGCAGGTACCTGGAGACTCTTTGCAAACATTTTCAGATGACGAGCCGAACCGACTACGCTGTGATCCGCCCCACGGCCATCTATGGGCCGCACGATAAGTTTGATCTGGAGGAGTCCCACGTCATTCCCGCACTGATTCTGAAGGCGGTTAACCGGATGAATCCTTTTGAGGTCTGGGGCAATGGGGAGGATGTTCGTTCCTTCACCTATGTCGATGATGTGACAGAGGGGCTGATGCTCGTGGTGGAGAAATACGCCGTAGCTGAGGCGATCAATATCTGTACAGAAGAAACCCATACCGTCAAGGATGTGATCAAGATCCTCTTCGATTATCTCGAGTTTCACCCCCAGGTTTTGTTCAGTACGGACAAGCCGTCGCTCATTCCTTACAAAGTTTCAGATCCGAGCCGGGCGAGAGAATTACTGGGGTGGGAGGCGAAGGTGAGTTTAGAGGAAGGTCTGAAACGGACGGTGGATTGGTACATCGAGAGTCGACGAACCTTTCGACAAGTATCGCCTACAGGAGCGCTAGGATGAAAGAAAACCAATCCCAAAAGGTCCTGCGTCCTTGGAAGACCTTGAAGCGTCGGAAAGTCTTTACCGCCAAGCCTTGGATCCAGCTTTCGGTCGAGAGAGTTCGCCTTCCCGATGGGAGGGTCGTGGATAATTTCTATCAAATGCGGTTTCTCGATTGCGTCGTCGTTTTCGCCCAAACAAGAGTGGGAAAGGTTTTGCTGGAGCGACAGTACAAACACGGCATTCGTAAAGTCACCTTAACCCTACCCACAGGTGGGGTTAACAGGGGCGAGGAGCCTTTATTGGCGGCCCAACGAGAACTCAAAGAGGAGACAGGATATGTTTCAAACGATTGGCAACATTTGGGTCACTTTGCCCAGTTTGGGAATATGGGCGGTGCTCATGTCAACATGTTTCAGGCATTGGATGCCGAGCAAGTGACAGAGCCAAAACCGGGGGATCTCGAGGAGATGGAAATTGTTCTGAGGGATCCGGCAGAATTATTTGAAGCCATCCGAACGGGCGAGATCTCCATCTTGAATACCGTGACAACGATCCTCATGGCAACCCATCCCTCGTATGTTGATTTTGAGTTAATGAAACCCGTTAAATCGCTCCGATGATTATCAGTCGAACGCCGTTCCGGATCTCCTTTTTTGGTGGGGGAACCGACTATCCCGTGTGGTATCAGGAGGAGGGGGGCGCCGTTCTGGCGACGACGATCGACAAGTATAGCTACATCACCTGTCGTTATCTCCCCCCTTTTTTCGAACACAAGACCCGAATTGCCTATTCCATCATTGAGCGGGTGAAAGCCAATGAAGAAATCAAGCATCCCGCCGTGCGGGGTGTCCTCCACTACCTCAAGATGGACCATGGAGTTGAAATTCATCACGATGGTGATCTTCCCTCGCGGACCGGGCTGGGTTCTAGCTCGGCCTTCACCGTGGGGCTTCTCCACGCGCTTAAGGCCCTCAGGCAGATCATGCCGACCAAGATGGAGCTGGCCAAAGAGGCGATCAAGGTGGAACAAGAAATCCTAAAAGAGAATGTGGGTTGCCAAGACCAAGTCATGGCTGCCCATGGAGGGCTTTGTCGAGTCGATTTTCACCCCAATCATGACATTCACGTCACCCCGATTATTTTGAGCCGAGACCGGCTTCGTCATTTCCAGAATCACCTTCTTCTTTATTTTACGGGCTTTTCGAGAAATGCGTCCGAGATTGCTCAAGAACAAATTGGGTTGACGAAGCACCGAAAGAATGAACTCCACGCCATCTTCAAGATGGTCCAGGAGGGGGTTTCGATTCTTACTCGCGAGAACAACCTCGTGGATTTCGGTCTCCTCCTTCACGAGGCGTGGAAAATCAAACGCAGTCTCACCTCCAAGATTTCTACTCCCGTGATCGATGAGGTTTACGAAAGCGCGCGCCGAGCGGGGGCCATTGGGGGAAAACTTCTGGGAGCGGGGGGAGGAGGGTTTCTGTTGCTTTTTGCTAAACCCGAAGATCAGCCCACCGTCAAAGAGGCCTTGCGAGGTTTGCTTCGCGTCCCCTTCTCGTTCGAGACGATCGGAAGCCAAATTATCTTTTACCAGCCGACGGAATTGATCGACCGGGATTACCCGGCGGGGTTTCAGGTGAAGGATGAGACGGAGATCTTGGCCGAAGCCGAGCCTCAACCGGATTCGGCGAGTGTGCCCACGATGAATGATTGAAATGGGACAAGTCAAAGTCGGATTGGTACAGATTAACAATAGTTTTTCCAATCAGAATTACCTCCCTTATTCCGTCGGACTTCTTCAGGGTTACGTCCAGCGGCACGCTCCTTCCCCGGATCGTTATGAATTCTTACTCCCGATTTACTGCCGGATACCGGTCCAGAAGGCTATTGAACATCTTTTGGAGGCGGATATCGTGGGCTTCAGCACTTATGTTTGGAATATTCGGATTTCTCTCGAGATCGCAAAGGGAATTAAACGTGAGAAGCCGGAAACCTTGATTGTCTTCGGCGGTCCCCATGTTCCTGATCGGAGTGATAATTTTTTACGGACTCACCCCTTCATTGACCTTTGTTGCCACGGGGAAGGGGAGCGAATCTTTTTCGAGATTCTAGAGAATAGGGCTGCGCGAAACTGGGAGAATATCCCCGCGATCAGTTTCTTAAGAGAAGACGGATCTTTCGTCTCGCATGCGCGAGCAGAAAGGATCAAAGATATTTCCCTCGTTCCTTCGCCTTATCTGGAGGGCGTTTTTGATCCCCTGATGAGAACATTTCCGGAGGAGCAATGGCTCATTCTTTGGGAAACCAATCGAGGCTGTCCTTTTTCTTGTACCTTCTGCGACTGGGGATCCGCGGTCCAGAGTAAAGTTTACACCTTTGATCTGGACAGGCTTTACCAGGAGGTGGAATGGTTTGCTGATCGCCAGATTCAGTTCATTTTCTGTTGTGACGCGAATTTCGGAATCCTGCCAAGAGATTTGGAAATCGCTCAATATGTAGCCCGCACCAAGCAAAGGTGGGGTTACCCCCATGCCCTCTCGGTCCAGAATACCAAAAATGCGACCGAACGCGCCTATAAGGTTCAAAAACTCCTGGCAGATTCGGGCTTAAATAAGGGGGTGACTATTTCCTTCCAATCCCTCGATCCCAACACGCTGAAAAGTATCAAGAGGGAGAATATCTCTTCGGCCTCCTTTCAGGAATTACAGAGAAGATTTACTCGGGACAATATCGAGACGTACACCGATTTAATCCTGGGGCTTCCGGGAGAGACTTATGATTCTTTCGCTGACGGAGTGTCGCAGGCGGTTGAAGATGGGCAGCATAACCGGATCCAGTTCAACAACCTTTCCATCCTCCCGAATGCGGAAATGGGGGATCCGGAATATCAGAAAAAATACGGCATGGTCACGGTGGAAACCAAGGTCGTCAATATTCACGGGTCTTTGGTTGAATCCGACGGCGAAATCTATGAGACCCAAGTCCTCGTCATTGCGACCGACTCGATGCCCAAAGAGGATTGGGTCAGGACGCGGGCCTTTTCGTGGATGGCCGGGCTTCTCCATTTTGACAAGGTGCTTCAGATTCCTTTTGTGATTCTCCATGAAATTTGTTCCGTGAGTTACCGAGAGCTCATCGAGGTCTTTACCGAGGGAAATCTGGAGTCATTTCCTGTCCTGGCCGAGATCCGAAACTTTTTTTTGGAGAAGGCCCGGGATGTTCAGGCGAGAGGCGCGGAATATGTTCGATCGGAGGAGTGGCTCAATATGTGGTGGCCCGCGGATGAGTATATTCTGATTAAGTTATGTACGGAGAATAAACTTGACACCTTTTATCAAGAAGTAGCCGCCGTTCTGGAGCGCTTTTTTCAAGACAAAATGATCTCCATTCCCTCTGCGATTCTTCAGGAAGCAGTCATCTTGAATCAGGCCCTTCTCAAGCAGCCTTTTCAGACCGAGGATCTCGATCTGGAGTGTTCTTATAACCTCTGGGAGTTCTACCAGGCCGCCATCCGGGGAGTCAAAATCCCGCTGGAAGAAAAACCCGGTCATTACCACATTGATCGCAGCCAGGAGAGATGGTCTTCTTGGGAAGATTGGTGCAGGGAGGTCATTTGGTATGGGAATAAAAAAGGGGCTTATCTTTATGGGAATACTTCGGTGGGTCCCCAGTTGGCAGGGCACTATTAATCCTTCTCCATGAAAACGACTCTAGTTGTCACCGTCTTGAATGAAATTGAGGGGATGAAAAGGATCTTGCCCCACGTCCAAAAAGAATGGGTGGATGAGATCCTGGTGCTGGATGGTGGTTCTACCGACGGATCTTTCGAATACGCCGAATCGCTGGGCTTTCCCACCTTTCGGCAAAAGTCGAAGGGGCTGGGGAATGCTTATTGGGAGGCACTCGAGATCTCCACAGGAGATGTAATTATTCCTTTCAGTCCCGATGGAAATTCGGTCCCTGAGCGAATTCCCGAACTCGTTCAGAAGATGCGCGAGGGTTATGCTATGGCGGTGGCCTCTCGATACCTTGACGGCGCCAAAAGCGAAGACGACAATTTCATCTCCGCTTTTGGAAACTGGATGTTTACGAGAATCATTAACCTCCTTTTCGGAGGCCATTATACGGATGTGTTGGTCATGTTTAGAGCTTGGAGAAGGGAGATTGTCGAATCGTTGCGCGATACCCCCGTGGGCGGTTTCGAAACTCGCCTTTCGATTGAATGCGCGAAGAGAAAGTTAAAAGTCGCCGAGATTCCGGGAGATGAGCCGAAAAGAATCGGGGGAAGGACGAAGAGAAGCATCCTCATCTGCGGACTTGTCATCTTGCGTGTCATCCTGAAAGAGTTTTTTATCCCGCGGGTGGATTCGGTTTCCAAATCGACTGACAGAAAGACCACTATTCTGACAAAAGGAGATTAAGCATGTTATTCGGAGTGGCCGAAGGAGTTTATTCCCTTTCTCAGGAACAACAAGAATTCTATCGATCCAAGGGCTACTTGATTCTTGAGAAGTTGTTTTCTGAAGAGGAGTGCGGCACGATCCTGAAAAGCGTCAGACAACATGCCAATGAAGATTTCGCTCCGATCATGAATCCCGACCGGGAGGAAGAACTGGGGAGGCAAGCTCCATTTAGTTCCACCGAGAAGGTTCGCGAGACAGCCACGCTCCTCAGGAATTTCATGAAGAATCCAAGGTCGGTTTCTATTTTGGAAACACTCCAAGGTAAAGAAGTGGTGGGTCTCATGAGTCAGATGCTTTTTAAAGAAGTAGGTACCCGATACGCCCTCCAGGCCTGGAACCCCCATCAGGATAATACCTATGCTCGTAATCTCAACCAGCAGTACCTCACCACCAATCTCTTTCTGGCGGATGCGGATAAGGAGAACGGAGGTCTTTATATCTATCCCGGTTCCCATCGAGAGGGCCTTCTTCCTGCGGCGCCCACGGTAAGTTATCGAGAGCCCCGCGGTCAAAAGCCGGGGAATCCGGTCAAACTACCTACGGGATATAAGAAAGTCGACCTTGTTTTTAGGAAAGGGGACTTCATTGTTTTACACGGGGATTGCGTTCACGGTTCGTATGCCAATACCTCAAAAACGCGATCCCGGCCGCTCTACTCCTGTTCCTACCTCACGAAGGGAGAGGCGTTCCTTCCCGGAAACAATGCCAAAAGGATGGTCATTCTTTTACACTGAAACGAGTGAACTTTAAGAGGAGATCGTGACACAAGCCACCCAAGGATTACAGACGGTTTTTGCAACGGAGGTTTCCCCCCGCGAGGAAATCGCTCAAAAAATACGACAAGTGTTTCGAGGCAAGTGTGAGCGAGTTTTGTTGGTTCAGCCGCTTCAGGTGAGCGAATACGGACTCGATGTTCGGATTGCGAGAAAGAAAAGGTATTATATGTACCCTCCTTACGGGCTCGCCGTGTTATCAGCGAATTTAAAAAAGCGAGGGTACTCCTCCTTCCTTGTGGATTTGAACTATGAGATTTTTAACTTTATTTTTAGTCAGGAGGAAGGGTTGATTACAGAATCAATGATTGCTAACGTGTGGAAAAGCAAGTTGAAACGGGCGATTGAACAGTTTAGGCCGGAGGTAGTAGGCCTCAGTTGCATGTTCACGATGGGTCATGAGGTGCTGATTAAGAATGCGGCCTACATCAAAGAGTGTCGGCAAGATCTGCCCATTGTCGCGGGAGGCGTCCATGTCACTAATGCCCCAAAGAATGTTCTGAGGGAAGGGAGAGATATCGACTTTGTCTCTTTGTACGAGGGCGATATGAGCTTTAGGGATATGCTTGATTTTGTCAACGGAAAAGTGGGGTTGGAGTGGCTGAATCAAATGGGGACACTCATCGATGACCACTATGTAGCGATTAGGGAGCGCGCCACCCCTACAGCCGCGGAACTCAACGTTATTCCCGACTATGGGGGATTGCCCATCGGGAAATATAAAAGGTTAGGAGAAATTGGAACCTTTCGTTATTGGCATCCCGAAGAGTCCCGGGGTAGCTCGGTTTTATCTAACCGAGGATGTCGGGCTAAGTGTACCTTTTGTAGCGTTGCCAATTTCAATGGTCCCGGCGTTCGGACACGGGACGTTGAATCGGTGGTTGATGAAATCAAAGAGTTACAAAATCGGTATGGGGTCACTCATATTACTTGGTTGGACGACGACTTATTCTTTAATGTGGATCGGACTTTGCAGCTCTTTAACGAGATCGTAAGAAGAAGACTCAAGATCACGTGGGACGCTTCCAATGGGGTGATTGGTTCTGCGGCTGTGGCTCATGAAGAGTTGATTCCGGCTGCGGCGGAATCCGGCTGTATTGGAATGTATTTTGGAATCGAATCTGGCAATGACGAGATCCTGCGACGAATCAAGAAGCCTTCCGGCGTGAAGCACTTCCTTAGGCTCGGAGAAATCATGAGGAAATATCCACAAATCTTTTCTCGGGGTTTCCTTATCATTGGATTCCCCAACGAAACGCTCGGACAAATACAGGATACGGTCAATCTTTCTTTAGAAATGGACCTTGACTGGTATACCGTTCAGTTGCTGACACCTTTGCCTTCGACGCCTATCTATAATGAGATGGTCGATTTAGGTCTCATTGAACAAGACAGTTTAAATACCGAAGGTGAGGGATTCACCATGTTTTCCGTAAGAGAATCCGAGCGACAGCGTCGAAAAGAAGAGGAGCAACGGAGGCGCGCGAAAGAGTTCTCCAATCTCTTCGCGGGGCGCCTCGACGTGGTCCCAGGCCGGGAGGAATTAAATGATTTATGGTTTCTTATGGATTATCAAATCAACTATGGAAAAATATTGGGACAGACCCATCCTGTGAAGCTTCAAAAAATGCAAAGGTTTTTAAGGGATGTCTGTGACCGGATGACCTTGGACAATCCCTTGTCTAATCTTTTTCTGGGGATTGTGGAATCAAAACTGGGGAATGTGGAACAAGCGCAAGAACGGAAAGGGATGACGAAGGGATTTCTTGATAAATCGGAGTACTGGAAACAACGCTTTAAGGTGTTGGGGTTGGAGAATTT
>CAZUJQ010000062.1:0-13336 GCA_964620805.1 uncultured Planctomycetales bacterium
TCAAACCAGAAGACTCGAAGTCATTTATCAACAAAAGCTGGCCGACTTGGAAGAATTGAAAGAATCCATATTACAAAAAACCTTTAACGGCGAACTTGCAGGGGCGAGATCATGAACGAAGCTGAAACAAGAGCAGAACTGATTGACCCGAAGCTGAAAGAAAACGGCTGGGGTGTGATCGAAGGATCAAAAGTCCTGCGGGAATATTACATCACCGTCGGGAAAATCCAGACCGGCGGCGGGCGGGCCAAGCCCTTGATCGCCGATTATGTGCTGGTGTATCAGGGCCGTAAGCTGGCCGCGATTGAAGCCAAGAGCGATGAAGAAGAAGTCGGCGAAGGTGTGGCGCAGGCCAAGAATTACGCCGAAAAAATGCACTTGGACACGACCTTTGCCGCCAACGGCAAAGAGATTTATCAAATCTGCATGAAGACCGGTAAAGAAGGCCCGGTCGCCAACTTTCCGACACCGCAGGAACTCTGGAACAAGACTTTTGCCGCGGAAAACCAGTGGCGGGATAAATTTGGAGCTGTGCCGCTTGAGGATGTAGGCGGCACCAAACCCGTCCGTTATTATCAGGAAATCGCGGTCAACAACGCCATGTCCGCGATAGCTGACGGCAGACAACGCGTTTTATTGACGCTGGCCACCGGCACCGGAAAAACCTTTATTGCCTTTCAAATCGCTTGGAAGCTGTTTCATACCCGCTGGAATTTGAAGCGTGACGGCACACGCAGTCCCCGCATCCTGTTTTTGGCTGACCGGAATATTCTGGCTGATCAGGCGTTCAACGCCTTTTCACCGTTTCCCGAAGATGCTTTGGCCCGTATTAAGCCCGATGAAATCCGCAGGAATGGACGCGTCCCGACCAACGGCAGTATTTTCTTCACCATTTTTCAGACTTTTATGAGCGGACGGGATAGCGAGGGCAAACCCGCGCCGTATTTCGGCGAATATCCGGCCGATTATTTTGATTTTATTGTCATTGACGAATGCCATCGAGGCGGTGCCAACGATGAGGGCAACTGGCGCGGGATTCTGGAATATTTCTCCCCGGCTGTCCAGCTTGGGCTGACCGCCACACCCAAGCGCCGGGACAATGTGGACACTTACCGTTATTTCGGTGAGCCGGTGTATATTTATTCGCTTAAAGAAGGCATTAACGATGGCTTCTTGACGCCGTTTAAAGTCAAAAGGATTAAGACCACACTGGATGATTATATTTACACGTCCGATGACCAGATCATTGAGGGTGAGGTTGAAGAAGGGAAAATTTATACTGAGCCGGACTTCAATAAAATCATTGAAATCAAAGAGCGCGAAGCCAAGCGGGTGAAGATATTTCTTTCTGAAATCAATCAGAATGAAAAGGCGATTGTCTTTTGCGCGACCCAAGACCATGCCGCGGCGGTGCGGGATTTGGTCAATCAGTACAAGAAAAGCCAAGACCCGAATTACTGCGTGCGTGTCACCGCCAATGACGGCGCCCTGGGCGACCAATTTTTGCGGGATTTTCAGGATAATGAAAAGACGATTCCAACGATCTTGACGACTTCCCAGAAACTTTCCACCGGCGTGGATGCCCGCAATATCCGCAATATTATTCTTATGCGTCCCATCAATTCGATGATCGAGTTTAAGCAGATCATAGGCCGGGGGACGCGGTTATTCGACGGGAAGGAATATTTCACGATTTATGATTTCGTGGATGCGTATCATCATTTCGCCGATCCCGAGTGGGACGGCGATCCGATTGTTGAGGTCTGCCCCAAGTGTCTGGAAAATCCCTGCGTCTGCGAGAAGCCGCCGCGTGGGCCGTGTCCCCGGTGCGGTCAGCGGCCTTGTGTCTGTATCGTTGAACCGCCGCCGATTTGCCCTAAATGCGGTAAAAGCCCTTGTGAGTGTCCCAAGAAGGTCAAAATCAAACTGCGTGACGGCAAGGAGCGGGAAATTCAACACATGATCGCGACTTCCTTCTGGAGCGCTGATGGGAAACCGATCTCAGCAGAGGAATTTCTACAAAGCCTATTTGGCATCTTACCAGAATTTTTCAAAAACGAAGAGGAATTGAGAAAAATCTGGTCTAGTCCAATAACACGTAAGACATTACTGGAAAATTTAGCCGTGGCTGGATTTGGCAAGGACGAATTAATAACTTTACAGAAATTGATTGATGCTGAAAAAAGCGATCTCTTTGATGTGATCGAATTTGTCTCTTTCGCTATGAAGCCAATTACCAGAGAAAAGCGTGTTGCTTTAGCTCAGTTTAAAATATTCGCAGGTTTGAATGATAAACAGAAAGATTTTATTGAATTTGTCCTCTCCCAATACATTGAAACCGGTGTTGAGGAGCTTGATCAGGAAAAACTTCCAGACCTTTTAACGCTCAAATATCAGGCCATCAGCGATGCGGAAGAGGTTCTCGGCGGCGTGGACAACATCCGCACGACCTTTATTGATTTTCAGAAATATCTGTATGAAAAAACTAATGTTTAAAGATGTGAGAGGGGGAACATATGGCGTTTTCAAAACAATTTGAAAAAGGACTATATAAACTCTTTCGGGAACGCACTCACTGGTTAAGGTCTAAAGTTGGTCTAAAGCGACCGGGAAAGCCGTCGAGGTTTACCCAGAAGAAAGTTCGTAGAGGAATCAAAAACCTTCAGCTTTTAGCTTCCAAAGCATTCTCTCATAAGCTGGCGAAATCAGCGTTTGAGGATCATGTGTCAACTACAAAGACTTGGCACGTTAAAGGACATGGAAGGCCAGAGAAAATTAAATTATTCAAAAAGTGGTTTCATTTAACATTTGGTTCATCCCGTCGCGGATATGTATACTCGTTTTGGAAGAAGAATAAATGTATATATGTTGGACGCACTGGGCGTGGCGGTGGCCGCCCATCTGATCATTTTAATGTTTTTTGGTTTTCGCAAGTAGCTTTCGTTAAGATATTTCGAGTGAAAGGGAAGAGTCAAGTGCCTAAAGTGGAATGTCTCGCAATACATCGCTTTCAACCAGTATATAATTCTAACGTAGCGGCAACGAAAAAGTGGACGAAAGCCTGCCCTCTTTGTGAAATCCATAAAGCAATAGAGAGCGAGCTCAGAGATATTTTCCGGTTTCGGTAGGAATTGGGGCGCTGGAGGTGATTTTTTAGGTGCCAATGATAGGGGTGTATTTTTTTAAAAAATAGTGTATAATTTCTATACAAGGAGCCAACCCGATGGATCAAAATCAAATACAAAAAGAGTTTGAGAGACTCGGCATTCCAGAAAACGAGTTGCCAGAATATCGTGATCCGTATACTTTCACGAGGCAGATAAAGAAGTGTTCTTTGTATCAAGTTGATCAGATAATGTATGCCAACAGCACCGTCCCGCCGGAAAGGATTATTCTTGCCAAACTGGAATGAAGTTTTAATCGAGTTACAGAAAGAAGCAGGTCTTAGTCCGCAAGACAGAGTACGCAGAAGATTCCTCGCCGATTTATCAAATTACACCAAGAGAAATATTATCGCGTATTATTCTGGCTGGCTTCAAAAACCAAACCATGCCAGCGCCATTATGGACGACAACGACATGAATGGCTTCATGACAACCATTCATCAGTTGGATCGCGCAAAAGGGTTGGATTTGATTTTGCATACTCCGGGGGGTAATTTAGCATCCGTTGAATCGCTTGTTGATTACCTGCGAAAAATGTTTGATACGGATGTCCGGGCTTTTATTCCCCAGTTGGCCATGTCGGCGGGCACCATGCTGGCTTGTTCGTGTAAAGAGATCGTTATGGGCAAGCATTCCTTTATGGGCCCTATTGATCCACAATTTAACGGTATTTCAGCAGAAGGCGTCAGGGAGGAATTTGAAAAGGCCGTTGAAGAGGTAAAAAAAGACCCAAGTACTATTCCGATATGGCGGGAAATTATATCGAAATATCATCCGACCTTTATAGGGGATTGTGAGAAGGCGATTCAATGGTCTCAAAGCATCGTAACAAATTGGTTAAAAACGGGTATGTTCAAGGGGAATCCAAAAGCTGAGGAAATTGCACGGAAAATCGTATCCGCGTTGGCGAGCCATAAGGGTACCTTATCTCATAATCGTCAGATTCCAATAGCTGATCTTCAGAAATTTGGTCTTAAGGTCATAAGTTTAGAGGACGATGGCACCCTGCAGGATTTGGTATTAACCGTTCATCATGCTTTTATGCACACATTTTCGACCACTCCCGCCATAAAAATCATAGAAAATCATAATGGAAAAGCTATGGTAATCTTTATGGGTGCGAAATAGCTTTTAGCTGGCCGAAGCTATTAAACAGGTTCGAACCTTCTTCAGCCAGCGACCCTTATTTGACAATGCGTCGAACTTCGGAAGAGTTCGCCCAAATATAAATATTACTGAAAATTGAAAGAAAATTTGTCATTCCTAGCTGAATTCCGAAAAGCCTCAACTTCTTCCTTTTTTTTGTCCTTCCTTTTTTTAATTTCTTGCGCATTCATTTCCTTTTCCCTGGTTTATGCCGAGAAGCCGCTGCGCCAGGTGGAGATTGGTTCGAAGCTATTGGAAGTTACGCCTTCCTGGTCCAAATGGCAGCTTAAGGATTCCGGCATGGATGTTCAGGGCCCGGAATCGTATCGGGCTTGGTCGCCTGCCGGTCCCATCAGTGCATTAGAGCCCCTGGACACCTACAAAACCTCTCCCCATGAAAATCCCGCCACGATTGCCTTAAAGATCGATGATATGATCGCCGGCCTTTCGCCGGCCATCATCAACGCGGCCAGCCACGACTTGACCCAAGAAGATCTGCCGCAGACCATGATGAGGATGGCCGATACCTTGACGGAAAAGACTGACCGTATGTACGCCGATATGAACGGCATGTATGGCGAAATCGAAGGCATGAAAACCCAGCTCAAGCGAAACTACGACACATACAACGCCTCCGAGCAGACCCCGGAATTGGCGCGGAAATTCAATACACAGTCGGATGCCATGGCTGACCGTACGGGCGGCATGCAAATGGCTGTCCAGGGCATGAAAGATTTTGTCCAGCTTGACCAAGGCCTGCTCCACGGGATGTTCGATGTCCTCGATGAAATGGGCCAGAACGGCCGGGAGGCGGTCGAGTATTTCGATCGATTGACCAAGCACGTCCAGGACGTCTCGGGTCGGTTTGAAGCCATGGCCGGGGACCTGAAGCGCCAGGGTGTGGAGGGAACGCAGACTGTCGAGAGAACCCGCCAATACCTTTCCAATCTGCGAGAGTATGTCAAAGGCAACAAGTCTCACGCCTCCCATCAGCTGGACTACTTAAAGCAAGTCGACCTTTATCTGCAAAACACGCAAAAATATTTCGGTGATGTCCTTAAAGATTTTAAAAATACCGAAGCCGATCTCAAGGAGACGGAAGATTATTTCCGCAAGTCAAAGATCGATGCTGGAACCGGGCGGGAGATTGTTAGCGTATCAGAAGCCGCCGGTCACGATGTTTGTGTGGCCGCTAAGACCGAGGATTTAAGCACGCTGCAGGATTGCGCCAAGGATTGCCGCAGGGTGTGCCGCTGGAAGGAAGAGGTCGGCGGCGTGGATTGCTATGAATGCCCCTCGGGCTCGCCGGATTCCTGCTGGGACGTGGGTGCGTGGCCGGCGGACCATCCGTGGTGTGCCCCGGGCGGGGTCTGCCATTCCGATCCGATGCTTTACTGCGAGCCGTTTGGAACCTGGGGTCCGAATAAAGAATTTCTCCAGTGCACGCATTGCAAACAGCGCCCGGATCTGTGCTGGCAGAAAGTCGGCGACGACACCATGACGCTAACGAATTGCCGTCTGGGCTGCTGGGACGGCAAATGCGTCTATAAGGGAAAGTACAAGGAAACCGAATGGGACGGCACGCCGGAATTTATCCACTGTTATAAATGCCAGAGACCGCCGCCTCCGCCCTCGTGCGAGGATTTGAAGTGGGGATATACCTGGTATTCGGACTGCAAAGCGGATTGTCCTGATCCGGGAGATTGTGAAAAAGTGGCAAAGAACGTTCCCGGTGCTCCGAAACCACCTCAACCGCCGGGCCCACCGGGAGCGCCGCCAGGGGGTGGCCAAGATCAACCTCAAGGCGGTCAGCAGGGTGGTCAACAAGAAGGTCAGCCAGGCGAAGGGGCTGACCAAGGGAAAGAGGGCGGCACAAGTCAAGGCGGACAGCCTCCCAGCGGCACCGATGGCAAAAAGGCCGATCCTCCGGGAGGAACCCCCGCCCAGCCAGGCACCGGAGCTGGAGCGGTTGCCGGCCCGGACGCCAAACCCGACGAAGGGGCAAAAGGAACCGACAGCAGCAAAGGAGATGAAGAAACCCAACAGCCTCCGCAGGCCCCTCCCACAACGGCACCGACACAACCGCCGGAGCCTACCGATGAGAAGCCGAAGCCTCCGGAAAATCCTCCCAAGCCTCCGGACAATCCCGAAATCTCTTTCTACCGCAAATGGCTGGAGGAAACCCAGGAACGCGCCCAGAGCCGGGAAGACATCATCGCCGATCCCAATGAGGGTGAATACACCAAGGAGGAAGCCCAGCGTCAGCTCGAAAGCATGACCAGGGAAAAAGAATATCTCGAAAAACGTGTTGGCGAAGAAGAGCAAAAGGAGCTCGAGCGCCAGCAAAAGGAGGCCGAGGCCAAAAAGCGCCAGGAGGAATACGAACGGACCCGTCCGCGGGCCAGAGATTATGCGGCTGAGATGCGCCACACCGAGCAGGAATATAAGCTCAAAAAACTCAAAGAAGCGACCGATGCGCTTAAAGACAAGCTCCAGGAAGCCAAGGATGTCTTTGAAGGCCGCCGGCAACGTCTGGAAACGATTAACCGCGAGATCGACCAGCTCGAGGCCGAGATCAAACAATTTAACGATGAGGTCGCCCAAGGCCGGATGGATGAAGATGATGCCGAGGCCAAAACCCGGGAGCGCCAGAAAAGAATCAATGAGCTTAAAGACATGCGCAATCAGTTCGCCAAGAGATTGCGCGAGCTGGAACGCCAGTACCGGGAAGAAATCGAGAAGCTTAGAGCTGACTATCAGCGCCGGCTCTGGTCCGTCAACGAAAGTTCCCGCCGTAGAGCGGAAGTCGTACGGATCGACGAATATTATCAGAAATACAGTGAGCTCAAAGACCGGGAACAGACCAACGCCATCCGCAATGAAACTTTTGAATCGATTGTCCGGGGCCTGGAAGAGGATCTTAAAAAAGCCGAGGCCGGGGGCGATAGCGACCGCGCCGATGAACTTCGTACACAGATCGAGAATCTCAAACGCGGCCAGGCCGAATGGCAGGAGGCCATGGACCGCCAAATCAGCCGCCTTAAAGATGACCTCTGGGAGCTGGAATATCGTAACGGCTATGAAGGGGCCGGCCCCAGCAGCCCAGAAAGCCTGGCGAAACAGCTGGGCGAATACGAGGGCTTGATTCAAAACGAAATCACCAGCGCTGAGAAGACCATCGCGGATCTGGAAAAGGCCGGCACGACGCGCACCCGCGAACAGAATCAGCAGCTTCAGGATCTGAAGGCCAGGGTGAATAACCTGCGCTCCGCCGTTGATGATCTTCGCGCCAAAAAGGAAACGGTTCTAAAGCCCGCCCCATTCTCCGAGGAAGACCGCCAGAGAGTCATTCAATCGACGGCCATGGTGGCCAACGGCATGATGAACCGCGATGCGGACAAATCCATGGTCAGGCTCTTCGCGGAATCACTGGGAGAAGAATACGTCCATAATTTAAATCCGTTGGTCATGGCTAAAAAATCGGTGGCCTTCACCTGGGGCGTGGCCCAGGGTGTCGGCTCGGCGGTCAAGGGCCTGGCCGAATTGGGCTGGGAGGCCTTGGATACGATCGGTGAAGGCGTTGCCGTCGATCTCGGATTTGAAGAAGGAGGCATCTTTGGGACGGAGAATCTGGATACGATCAATAACGCCCTGACAGGCATCGGCAGCAATGCGAATTTCGACGGTTTGATCAAACTCGTTGTGGCCGGCGGCAAGGCCATTGATGATAAATTGACCGAGCTGCAGCGAAGTGGCGATATCGATTGGGCCACAGCGGAATTTGGCGGCAAGGTGGCTGGTGATGTGGTGGTCGCTGATGCGGTCATCGCGGGCGCTGTCGGCAAAGCCGGAACCCTGATGAGAGGCGCGGATGAGGCCGCCGACCTTGGCCGGGCAGCTGGCAAGGTTGATGACGTCGCCACCGCGGGAACAAAAATCGACGATGCCACCCGGGCCCGGGCCGGCACAAAAATAGATGACGCCGCCCGTGCTGGCACAGCCGGAAGTCCGTTGGATGATACGCAAAGATTTCCTCCTTTTGAGCCTCCTGGCTTGGCAGTTGATGATGTCGCTGGGACGGGTCGTACGCCGGTAACAAAAGTTGATGATGTGCCGGGCAGCAGTCCTCGTGATGCGCCGTCTAGCCGTGGTCCGCCGGAAGCGCCCAAAACGCCCGAAGCCCCAACGACTCCCCCACGCGGAGGAATTGGTCCCAATTCACAAGCCACCGTTATCACTCCAGACGGCCGGCAAGTTACTCTTAAGACAGGGGAAGAATTAGGGCATGGCTCAACGAGCACTGTTTATGCCGATGCGACGGATCCCAAAAAAGCGATCCGTATCACGGAGCCCGGACGGGGAGGCATTGAGTCGGCGCCGGCCTTAGATAGGGCCGGACGTCAGGCCGTGGAGAGTATCCAAAGGCCCAATGGCCCCCTTCGCATTGCCGAGAAAGGCGAGCCTTTTACGGTCACGGATCCGAATTCGCCGTTGAACGGAAAAATCGTTGAAGTTGTCGAACGTGTGGAAAATGGCAGCGCCGATAAATTCCTCAAATCACAGGGCGGGGGAAGAATGACTGAGGGTCAGGCCCAGGCTTTTGCGGACGCAACCCATGAGCTCAATAAAAATGGTTTTGCCTGGATGGACAATCACACCGGCAATTATGGATTTGAAAAAATTCCCGGAACCGAGGACGGCTGGCGCGTTGTTGTTCTTGATCCGGGCGGGATTGTGCCGATGAAAGGATCCAATTTAGCGGAAAAAGCGGCGAATGCCTCGGCTTTGCAAAGGCGCCTGAATGTTTCCGAGGAAGGCATGGCTGATTTTCTTAATTCGGCTAGTCCCGGGTTGAAGCAAAACTTAGCGAAAGTAGAGCGCGGGGTTATTTTTGAAGAATTTGGCGATACCATTGATGCCGCGGCCATGGGGCTTGATAGTCCTCATGATATTGCCTTCTATCCTTTTGGTACCACGGAATTCCCGGAGGTCCAGCGTTTGTTTAGGTGACAATGAAACGTTTATTTTTTTCAATTCTGATATTCATCCTACTTTTGGCTCCATCCATTGCTGAAGCCGCCAAAAAGGATGTTGCCCCGCAATACCCTTCGGCCGCTGAACAGCAGGCCTTCACCGAACAGTATTGGCAGGCCGTGGAAGCAGGAGGGGAGGCTTACCAGGAGTTTGTCGAAGGGGTTACGGGAAAACCTGGGCCGCAGGGTGACATGGAAAGCCGGATGCTCGGCAATTTAGAGCAGGGCAAGGCCGCCGACGGTAGTGAGGCCAAGGGTTTCCATGGCGATCCCAACGATTCCGGTCCTCAGGACTGGTCTGATTGGAATATCGAGACCGATGCTGACGGCAATGTCACTGGTTTTAAAGAAAAAGATTTTGAACAGAAAGACAAAGACGGCGATGGTGAGATTTCTGATGAAGAGCGCGCCGAATGGGACAAGAAAAAGAAAGAGGAGGATGACGCCCGCGGGGGGCCGCCCGGCGATGTGGATAATCCGCCGGATTGGGATCAGGACCGCGATGGCAAGCCCGATCCCGGCTTTGCCTTGGATTGCTATCAATGCGTGATGCCCAAGGATGTGAAATGTATGGACGGTTTGCCAGGCGGATGCGGACCCGCAGCCTGTCAAAGCAATCAACAGTGTTTCGAACATAAGGAAACATATGAGGGAAAGACGGTCATCTGCCATAACTGCGGCCCTAAAGAGGAAATTGTTTCTTTTTGTGAAGGCTGCGGATACTCATCGGATCCCGCGTGCAGCGGAAAATGTCCGGCGATGGCCTGCCTCCCCCTTGATGTTGACACGCAAAGCTGCAAGATTGTCCCGACCATGCAGACCCGCGAGCAGGGTTCGACCCAACGCTGTTATGCTTGTATGAATATTAAGGAAATCGAGATCACCTATATCGTGATTATTATCGAAACACCCTTGGGACGATTTGTTTTGGACAAGGGAAAACAAGATGGTTTTAAACCGACCTCGATCATGGCCTTGGCGAAAGTCGATCCGGCCACCGGAAGGATTCCCAATGTTCTTGGAGAGCTGAAATCTGCAACCGATTTTCTGGGTGGCTTTAACATCGGATCAGGGCCGTTGGGACTGGCCAGCTTGGGCAAAGTCCGGATGGAGAATCTTTCGGGCCTTTTGGCCGGCGGTTTGTCTTCCGCAGGAAGTTTCGGAGCCGATTGCTTTGGCAATGTTTTGAAAGCAGCCGATCAAGACGCCGCAGCCCAGGGCCTGCCGACGAGCACGGACATCAGCGGAACGAGCAGTGAACGCAAGAAAGATAAAGCCAGACGGGAAAATGAAATCGCAACGGAAGCCCAGATGAAGGCCGCAGATCAAGCCGGCAATCCCGCTATCTCCGGGCCGATTGTGGCCTGCGGCAACGAAGGCCGGGAGAAGGTCCTTAAGGTCTACGACGTCGTTGGTCGGCTAGTCGATACCATTACCAAAAACATGCTGAAGCTCAATCCCAGCATCCTGACCGAGAAGCTGGGAGCCGCCCAACACTTAAGCGATGCGTTGATCCAGAAAAGCGGATTCGATTTTGCCCGGTATGCTGAGAAGTTTACCGGGTTGCCCTTGAGCGCCCTAGAGGCGCACGCGGCCCAAATCAGCCGGATTAAGGCCAAGGCGGATCAGCTCATCGGCAAGGCCGCAGCCAAGAAGAAAAAAGGGAAGACCCCGGAACCGGTCGTTCTTCCCAACGATCCCTTATATCAGGAAGGGCCGGTTAAGAAAAAAAAGAAATTATTGGGCATCCTGGGAGGCGGTGGCAAGGCGCCGACCGATCTCTTGGGCGCTATGGGTCTGGGCGCCTCGAGCCCCAAAGAGAAGATGGAAATCAAGGATCAGTGGGCGCTTCGGGAAATCGGCTATACCCCTTGGGATGATCCGCACTCGGCCTGGAATGTCGTCGATGCCAATGCCAAAAACATTGTGGTGGCGGTGGTAGATTCGGGTTTGGATATGGCCCATGAGGATGCCCCTCAATATATCTGGACCAATCCTCAGGAAATTCCCGCCAACAATATTGACGATGATAAAAACGGATTTGTCGATGACATCCACGGCTGGAATTTCCTGGATGAAAACCATGATTTTACCGATGTTCGGGGACACGGCACTTTCGTTGCCGGGATCATCAGTGCGAAATATAACAATGGGGTGGGGATCGCTGGTATCAATCCCGGAGCCGTCATCATGCCTGTTAAGGTCGCCAACGACGAAGGCGAGACCGACAGTCTGACGATTTACCGCGGGATCAACTATGCGGTCCATCACGGCGCAAAAGTCATTAACGTCAGTTTGGGAGGAAGAAACATCTCCAAACTCGAAGAGCAGGCGGTGGAACGGGCGCATGCAATGGGCACGTTGGTCGTGATTGCCGCTGGAAACAACAATGAGAACTTGATGACCTTTGGCCCGTCTTCGTCCAAGCACGCGCTTTCGGTCGGCCAGATCGATTATAGCGGGGTGCGCTCCACGGTTTCCAACTGGGGACCGAATTTAGGGCTGCTTGCGCCCGGCGAGCAGATTTATTCTCTGTGTTCGAAAGACAACAAACATGTTCTGCCATCGGTGCGTAAGTTTGGATACTATAAACAGGATGGGACCTCATTCTCGACACCAATGGTGGCGGCAACCGCCTCTTTGATTTGGGCCAAGAATCCGAGCTTAACCAACAGTCACGTGGCTGACATCATCTTGGCCACAGCGACCGATATGAATGAGGCCGGATGGGACGGCCTGACCGGCGCAGGAGTTTTGAATGCGGCAGCAGCCCTGAGAGCCGAGGCCGGTCAAGATTTGATGGTGATGTTTACGAATCTACGGGTCAACCGCGATGCCGATGACAAGGTGATCTCCGTGGACGTTTATGGAACGGTGCGTGGCCGCCTAAAGGAGTTTACCCTTGAAGTCGGCAAGGGAAAGAACGCCGCAAAATTTAAAACCGTGGCTGGGCCTTTTCGTGAACAGTTCGATTACCAGCACCTTGCCCGCTTGAATGTACAAGAGGTTCTGCGGGGAAGTGCAGATTGGATTTTAAGGATCAAGGCCGTTGATGAAAGCGGTCAGGAGTTGATCGCCTCGACGCCGTTTGCCTTGCCGAAATGAATCCCTGCCCGGGATTTTTTATACGATCTCCAATTCTGGCCGCGCGGCCCGGCTTCGATGAGGCGAAGCCGAGGCTAGCCAGAATTGGACAAGGGTGGCCTTAGAAATCCAAATTTATGAGGGCATTATTCGTGATCGTTTCGTTGGCCTCTTGATCTTCCATCGTATCATCGTTCAGCATATCTTCGTCCTCGTCTCTCCGTGAGCCCCCGGTTTGATCTTGGTTCCTATCTTGATTCATCAGGTTCATTCCGGAAGTTTCGCCGCTTGTCCCCGGAGTTTCTCCGGTCGTTGGAGTTCGCGTTGTCCCGGGAGTCGTTTCCGTTCCTAATGTTCCCTGATCCGTTCCGGAAGAACTCTCGATGTCTGATTTTAAAGGAGGGGTCTGTTGATTTCCTTCTGGCATTGATTCCTGCCTCTGGCAGCCAAGGGCTAATAGGAGGCAAAAGATTAACTGACTCACTCGTAAGGCCGTGCGTCGCTTATCATTTTGTTTTAAAGTCTTTCTCATAATTCTCTCCCCTCATTTTTTTTCATTTCCTTTTTGGAAATGAGCCGTCTTGCCGATGGCTCACCGAGGCGAACGAGGCTCCTAGCGCTGTTAACGGGATGAGCCTTTCGTAAGTTAAGATTTTAATTTGTGGCTTTTTATAACAGAGGAAAGATTAAGGGAAGATGAAGCCAGCATTAATTTTTAACCCAAAATTGTACGAAGCAGCGGCGAAGGGCAGGGAGCCTGAGATTCGGCTTTTCTATTTGCGGGCAAAGAACCAGCGGCTTTTTTGGGGGAGGTCGGCAGGTTGTGGTATTGCCTCGGGCTTGATCTCTTCTTTTATATAGGCTTGCATAAATAAAGCTACATCAATTTATTGATAAGGTCGTAAGTAT
>CAZUJQ010000063.1:0-13318 GCA_964620805.1 uncultured Planctomycetales bacterium
TCGCTGCGAAAAAATCGCAGGCCGATGCCATTGAGGCGACCCGCCGAATCATCCAAGCGGTTTTGCCGGAAGGCTATCATGCGGATTTTCGCGGCAGCACCCAGACCTTTCAGGAATCCTTCAGCAGTCTCTGGTTTGTCTTGTGGCTGGGGGTTTTAATCGCCTACATGATTCTGGCCTCGCAGTTTAACAATTACAAGGATCCCTGTCTTATCTTGTTGGCTTTGCCTTTTAGCGTGACGGGGGCGTTTCTGGCGCTGGGACTGACCGGGCAGTCGCTCAATATTTACAGCTTTATCGGCCTTGTGCTTTTAATGGGGATCGTCAAGAAAAACTCCATCCTGCTCGTGGAATTCACCAATCAGCTGCGCTCGCAAGGCCGGGATGTGCGTCAGGCGCTTGGGGAGGCCTGTCCGATCCGTCTGCGTCCTATTATCATGACTTCTATGTCGACCATTGCCGCGGCATTGCCCCCCGCATTAGCCCTAGGGCCGGGCTCCGAGGCCCTTCGGCCCATGGCCATCACCGTGATCGGCGGAATCGTGGTTTCAACTTTTTTTACACTGTTGGTCATTCCCTCCGTTTACCTCCTAATGGCTGTCTTCGAGAAAAGACATGAAGCTCCATAGCGCAATAAAGCCGCAACCAAATGACCAATAACCAAGAGACAATCACCAAACAATAACCAATTATCCAAAACATCAATGTTCAAATAGAATTATCTGTTTGGATATTGGTCATTAGAATTTGAATTTTATTTGGTTTTTGTATCTTGTTGTATCGGAATTTCAAAGATGAAATTCCGATACAACAAGAGGGGGTTTGGGGGATTGTGGGCAATCCCCCAAGGGGTGACAGCGGAAGAATGCGACGAAGAGGAGCATTCTGGAGCGCCAGAGGGGCGATAGCCCCTATGGACAAGATAGTGCCGAACGCAGTGAGGCTTATCTTGGTCATTGGTTATTTGTATTCAGAAAACTTTGCTCAAAAAAACAAAATGTTGTGAGTTTATACTATAGACTTACGCCTGCCGGCTGGCAGTGGAAATTTGCTCTATTCCGAGAATTGAGGTAAGATAAATTGTTTTCTGGAAAAGTCGGAAGGGGCATTCGATGAAATATATTTTTGATGAATGGGATGCCATAAAGGAAAGGCTCCACGATAAGCAGATCATGCTTTTTTTGGACTATGACGGAACGCTCAGTCCCATTGCCGACACTCCCGAAGATGCTAGCCTGCCCCAGGAAACCAAGACCATCCTGGAACAGCTCTCCAAAATGTCGGAATGCCAGATCGCCATCGTCAGCGGCAGGGCCTTGAGGGATGTGAAAAAACGGATTGGTTTAAAGCTAATCTATGTGGGCAATCATGGTTTTGAAATAGAGGCCCCGAAGATGAGATTCGAGAATTTAATTTCTTCGAGATTCAAAGAGATTCTGGAAGACCTCAAAAAAGAAATCGACCTAAAAGTGCCTTCTTTTCCAGGGGCCCTCATCGAAGATAAAGATTTCACTTTAAGCATTCATTATCGTTTGGTCAACGAAGAAAAAGCGCCGGCTTTCGAGAAGATTCTTAATGAAATCACCAAGCCCTATATTTTAAGAAAAGAAATCCGCACCGGTTTCGGCAAGAAGATCTTTGAGATAAAACCGCCCATAGAATGGGACAAGGGCCAGGCCGTGTCATGGCTTTTGAAAAAACAGGGATTTGCCGTTGGCCCTCAAAGAATCTTTCCTATCGGCATAGGGGATGATATCACGGATGAAGATCTCTTCCTGGCTGTCAAAGACCAGGGGCTGGCCATTTATGTGGGGGAGCCCCGGCTCTCCCACGCGCCCTATTATCTTCGGGATTCGGGCGATGTCGTCCGATTCTTAAGACAAATTTATGATTTGAAAAAAATATGCCCCAGCTGATAAAAGCCAAAGAACCTTTCCGGTTTTCGACACGATTGCATCTTACGGAGTTGACCGGCTTAAAGGCCGGAAATCTAAGGGAATTCTTGCAGCTCATTAAAAAAGTGCCGGGATCTTCTATCTATCACCATACGCACCGGTTTCTCCAGCAGCATCAATTTTATTCTCCGGAACCTCCCAATGACTTTGCCTACTGGGTCCGGACGGTTTTGGGGGAAAACAAGCTCGCCGAGCAATTGGCCAGCATTGATACGATTCAATATGCCACCATCCGCGCTCTCCGGGACAAGATCACGGCGGTCCTGGAAGGGTATCTTAACAATTATCCTCTGGCTAAACAGAAATTCGCCAATGAAGGCGAGGAGTTCCATTTCAGAAAATCCGTCAGCTTTGTCCTTCCCACGCATTTCGTGGTTCAGGATTTAAGAGAATTCACCGAGGCCTTAGAGAAAATCACCATCGACTCGATCTATTTTCATATTTTTGAAGCGCGTTTAAGACTGGAGAAGGGTAAAAACGATTTCTCAAATTGGATTGAGACCTCCCTTGGCGATAAGAAATTGGCCGATGCCATCACGCGGCTCGATCCCTACACGTACTCGATGGAGGATTTAAGAAAAACCTTGATCAGGCTGGTGAAGAGCCGGTTGTCTTGACCCATTCGCCAGAAGGCCAGGGACTTCAAGTCCCTGGCCTTCTGGCTTAAGGAGTTCATTCTCCATGCTAAAAATAGACGAATATATCCCGGTCGTCGGCGCGTCCGTGATCGACGACTTAAAGTTGCTGGCAGAGCATTTGAGGGGCAGGACCGTCCAGCATGTCAATTCGACTTCGGTGGGCGGTGGGGTTGCCGAGATCTTAAACCGCATGGTTCCCCTTTTAAACGAACTGGGGGTCATGACCAAATGGGATGTCATCAAAGGCGGCGACCAGTTTTATCAGGTCACCAAAAAGTTCCATAATGTCCTCCATGGCCGAAGCGACGAAGTCACGAAGCAGGATTTCAATATCTTCCTGGAGATCAGCCAACAGAACATCAGCGAGATGGACACCTATGGCGATATTGTTTTTGTCCATGACCCTCAGCCGATTGCCTTGATCAAAAAGAAAAAAGACAACAAATGGATTTGGCGTTGTCATATCGACATCTCCAACCCGCATGTCGAGGTGTGGGAATTTTTAAAGAGTTTTGTTTTTGATTACGACGCAACGGTTTTTTCCGCGCCAGTTTTCTCGCAGCCCTTACCCGTACGACAGTTTCTTATCGCCCCCTCCATCGATCCTTTAAGCGACAAAAATAGAGAGCTGCCCCCAGAAACGATTGATGCGGTCTTGAAGAAACACAATATTGCCCCGGACAAGCCCATCATCACCCAGATCTCGCGCTTTGACCGGTTCAAAGACCCGCTGGGGGTGATTGAGGCCTATCGCCAGGTCAAAAGGTATAACGACTGCCAGCTCATTTTAGCCGGCGGTGGAGCGAGCGACGATCCGGAAGGGGTCAAGGTCCTGGAAGAAGTCAAGGAGAAAGCCAGGGAGGATCCCGACATCCATGTTTTATTGTTGCCTCAAAATGATCTGGAGGTCAATGCCTTGCAAAGGGCCTCAACGGTGATCGTTCAAAAGTCCATTAAAGAAGGGTTTGGGTTGACGGTTTCAGAGGCCTTGTGGAAGGCGAAACCGGTGGTGGCCTCCAATGTGGGCGGTATCCCTTTGCAGATAACGCATAAGTTTTCCGGTTTGCTATGCAATTCCATTGAAGGCGCCGCGTTCGCCCTCAAGCAGCTCTTAAATAGCCCCGCGTACGCCAAGAGGCTGGGGGAAAACGGACGCGAGCATATCCGGAATAATTTTCTTCTCACGCGGCATTTGAAAGAGTACATGCTGCTGTTTCTTTCTCTCTATCATGGCGAGGATGTGGTTTATTTGTAGAAGCGGTTTCATAACCCTCTCTTAGAACGTCTAGACCGTTTCAAAAAATTTGCAATATTCTACCATGTTTCCTCGAGGGGATATCTCTTTTTGCTGTATTGCAAATTTTTTGAAGTGCACTATAGTAGCCAGGCAACATCTAACTACCCTGCTGCGCTCAGGCGTTCAGTGTCGCTTTTGCCCTAAGGATTGAGTCGTCTTGAGGTGTAGGGTAGTCAAAAGTTGCCTGGCTGCTATTCAGCTGCTATTCACTATAAGACGATCGTTGAGATGTGAGTCTTCCTAAATCCTTCTCACGCCGACTGTTTGGCCAATGGAGAGACTGAAATTTTTTCCGCTTACGCTCTCGGACGAAAGCCGATGGGTTCTTTGGGTTTTTCCATCGGCTCTAACAGCTTTTTGATGGTTTCAAAGACCACTTTGAATGGGTAGTCGTATTTCTTCTCCGTTTCCTCATCAGGATGCCGTGTTCTGTAAAAGCATGAGAGAACTTGCGTCGTCAACCCCAACTTGAAGTCACAATTTGTGACTTCAAGTTGGCAAATTTTTCGGGTTCTCCTTGTCGATATCCCATTTCAGGGAATTGTTTTGAATATATTGTCGGATGCGGTTTAGGTCTTTGTCATCACGGATAATATGATCGTGGAATCGAGGCAGCCAAGCGAAACGTAGATGAGGAAATTTATGATTGGCCATTTTGGTGACAGCGGATTTGAAAGAACCAATGATGACGGATAAGGATACGGGTTTGAGAATGTTTTCCAATACAATAATCCCGTGAAGATGATTTGGCATTACAACAAATTCATCCAATGCGGCATTGTCGAAATGAAAAGGAATTTGTCGCCAATAATCATAAGCCGTTTGGCCCAATGCAGAGAATTTCATTTGGCCATTTTCGATATGACCAAAGAATGATGAACGATGTTTGGTGCAAACAGTGACGAAATACATCCCTTCGGATGCGTAGTCCCATTTGGGCAAGCGAATAGATTCGATACGATATTTATTTTTGAATAATGGCATATAAAAAATAACAATAACGTAGAGACGGGGCATGCCCCGTCTCTACGTACATTTATCCCCACCAATCCCTGTCTAAACTCCTGTACTGTATCGCCTCGGCCAAATGCTCGGTCTTGATCTCCGGTGACGCCGCCAAGTCCGCGATCGTCCTTGAAACTTTCAAGATTTTGTCGTACGCCCTGGCGCTGAAGTTGAGCTCTGTCATCGCCATTTTCAGCAGTTCGCTTTCCTCTTTTCCCAAGACGCAGAACTTGCGCACTTGGCGGTGAGTCATTTGAGCGTTGCAGAAGATGTCTTCACCTTTTTCTCTTCCAGCGGAGAATCTTTCTTTTTGAACAGCTCTGGTGTGGTTAACCCTTGCTTTGATGCCTTGGGAGGTTTCCGCAGGGCGGGTGGTGCTTAATTCTTGATAGCTCACGGCCGGGACATCCAGGTGAATATCGATTCTGTCCAGCAAGGGCCCGGAGATTTTCGAACGGTATCTTTGAATCTGCATCGAGCTGCAACGGCAGGGGACGCGGGGATTCC
The DNA here is from genome assembly GCA_964620805.1 of uncultured Planctomycetales bacterium. GTDB lineage: Bacteria > Omnitrophota > Gorgyraeia > Zapsychrales > JAHFFX01 > CAZUJQ01. Next base: position 5,403 of record CAZUJQ010000063.1, read on the forward strand.
CATATTGCCCGCACAGGCAGGGATTCATCGCCGCCACCAGCATGAATTGGGAAGGGAAACGGATGGTCTTGTTGATCCGCGAGACGGTCACGTGATGATCTTCTAGGGGCTGCCGCAGGGCCTCCAGGACATTGCGGTCAAACTCCGGCAATTCATCCAGAAATAACACCCCGTTATGCGCCAACGTGATCTCTCCTGGCTTAGGGAGAGATCCGCCACCGACCAAGGCAATATCAGAGCTCGTGTGATGCGGAGACCGGAAAGGACGGGAGGTCATCAGGCCTCCTTGTGACGGCAAGAGTCCCATGACAGAATGGATTTTCGTGGTCTCCAGAGATTCTTCCTGAGTCATATCTGGAAGAATCGTGGGGAGCCTTTGGGCCAGCATGGTTTTGCCGGATCCAGGAGGCCCGATCATCAGGACGTTATGTCCGCCCGCGGCGGCGATCTCCAGAGCACGTTTGGCAAGCCATTGGCCTTTCACATCGCTGAAATCCACTTCCCCCGGGCTGATCATCCTTTCTGCAAAAGGCGCCTTGATTTGAAATGGCGTGACTCCTTCGGGATTTTGTATGACGTTGATTGTTTCTTGGAGGGTCTTGACCGGATAAACTTTGATATCCTCCTGGAGAGCGGCCTCGGCGGCGTTTGCGGCTGGAAGCATCAATCCCCGAAATTGATTTTTAGGCACAGCCAAGGCCATGGGAAGGGCACCATGGATGGGTTGGATTTGGCCATCTAAGGACAGTTCGCCTAACACGACAAATTTCGCAAGCGAGGAGGAGTTTGTTTGTTGGGTGGCGGCCAAAAGCCCCAAGGCGATGGGGAGATCGAAAGAAGGGCCTTCCTTTTTGGTGTCGGCGGGCGATAGATTGACCGTAATCCGTTGGGCGGGAAATTGATAACCGCTGTTTTTAATCGCAGAGCGGACCCTTTCTTTGCTTTCCTTGACCGCGTTATCCGGCAGTCCCACAATCACCGTGGCGGGAAGGGCATGAGAGACATCAACCTCAATTGTCACGGGATAAGCCTCTAAGCCGAAGATCCCCAAACTGTAGACTTTAGCCAGCATATTGGATATTGATGTCGCCGCAAAATGGCGAAGCCATTTTGCGGGAAGATCAGGGAATTAGGATTTGGGAATGGGAAGCGCCCTTGGGCCGGGGAAGATTAATTTAAGGATAGGGAAATGAAGACCTTGCTTTTTTTTGACTCAAGAATATAATGGTACTCGAAAATCAGGACGGTAAATTAGCATATTTTCTCTTATACGTCAACTCCAAATCTTACTGAAGGGCCTATTTCTCCGAATCAACTGTGTGGGAAAAATTCCTAAAGGAAATACCTCAGAACAAAATCTTGATCATTACTTTGTCTGTTTGGACCATAGCGCAATGCCTCAAGGTTATGCGGGCTGCTCTGAGGGAAAAGAGATTTGATTTTCGATGGTTCATCGGCACGGGCGGCATGCCTTCCAGCCATGCGGCAGGGGCAACGGCCTTGGCGGCAAGTTGCGGTTTGGAGTACGGTTTTGATTCCGTGGCCTTTGCCCTGGCGGCCGTCTTCGCCATGGTGACCATGTTCGATGCCCAGGGAGTGCGCCGCTCCACCGGCCAGCAGGCAGAAATTTTAAACAAGATTATGGATGACATCTATTGGCGGGGCAAAATTGAGGCACATCAGCTTAAGGAACTCATCGGCCATACGCCTGTTCAGGTTTTTATTGGATCTTTGTTGGGATTAATTTTGGCTGTTTCTTTTTATAAGATGTGGTAAATACGAGGGAATCGTCAATATTTTTCTAAGATATTTAGGAGGAAAGGACCGTGAATAAAAAGCTGTCGATGATACTCATGGGAATCGTGGTTGTTGTTCTTTTGGTCTCCGGCGTCATGGCGTTTAAGGGCAAGGGCAAGCCACAGGGAGATCCCCGCACTCATCCTCAGAGTGCTCCAGGGCTTTATCAAGAGGCGCTCGCCTTACAAAAAAATCAGCAATGGCTCAAGGCCAAAGAGACTTATCAGCTTTTGATGAGTCGTTATCCTGACTATGAAGATATGGAGACCATTCAGAAAAACTTAGAGCAAGTCAATCTCCAGATTATTTACTCCCATGGGCCTTCTTCCAAGACAATTTTTTACGATGTGCAAAGTGGGGACACTTTAGGCAAACTGGCAAAGAAGTTTTCCACGACAATCGATCTCATCAAAAAGAAAAACAGTCTTACCAGCGATACCATCCAAGTCGGCAGGGAGCTGGCGATATGGACAGGGGTATTTAATATCCTGATCGACAAGTCCCAAAATATCCTCATCCTTAAAGACGGTGATGAGGTGATCAAGGTCTACGATGTCGCCACAGGCGCCAATAATATTACGCCTGTGGGAAGCTTCAAAATCACAAGTAAGCTCGTCAATCCAGTCTGGTTTAAGGCTGGGGTCATTATCCCACCCGAAAGTCCCCAGAATATTTTAGGCACTCGCTGGCTAGGATTTGATTTGCCTGGCTACGGCATCCACGGAACCCTGGAACCGGATAAGTTGCGACAGCAACTGACAGCCGGCTGTATACGGATGCGCAATGAAGAGGTTGAGGAATTATACAGCCTTATCCCTATCGGCACCACCGTCTTGGTGATGGATTAATTTTCCCGAAGCCAACCGCCGTTTAAAAACTTTTAGAGCGATGAATGAATTAGAATTCGAGAGGCCGATTGTTGAGTTGGAAGCCAAGATCAACGAGCTAAAAAATTTTGGCTCCGATAAAAATATCGATTTGGCCTCCGAGATCAAGAAATTCGAGCAGAAACTCGAGAAGATAAAACATGATATTTACACTCATCTGACACCTTGGCAGAGGGTTCAACTGGCGAGGCACCCGAGGCGGCCTTACACCCTGGATTATATCCGAATGATGACGACGGATTTTCTGGAGCTTCACGGAGACCGGTTATTTGCCGATGATTTTGCCATTGTCGCAGGACTGGCCAAGATCAATAGCGAAAAGGTCATGATTCTGGGCCACCAAAAAGGACGAGACACCAAAGACAACCTGATCCGTAATTTCGGATGCGCCCATCCGGAAGGATACCGAAAGGCCATGCGTCTTATGCAAATGGCGGCAAAATTTCACTTGCCCATCGTGATCTTGATTGATACCCCGGGGGCCTATCCCGGCGTTGGCGCGGAAGAACGCGGCCAGGCCCAGGCCATTGCCGCCAATCTAAGAGATATGGTCAAGTTGGCGACGCCCATTGTGGCGACTATTATCGGTGAAGGGGGAAGCGGAGGGGCCTTAGGGATCGGGGTATCGGATCGGATCTCTATTTTACAAAATGCCTATTATTCGGTGATCTCTCCCGAAGGGTGCGCCTCTATTCTTTGGCGTAATTCAATCAAGGCCCCCGAGGCAGCCCAGGCCTTAAAACTGACGGCTGAACATTTGCTGAAATTTGGGGTGGTGGATGAGATCATTCCCGAACCTCTGGGAGGGGCCCATCGCGATCCGGAGACCGTCGCTTCGAGCCTTAAAAAAGCCATTCTGAAACACATTAAAGAATTGTCCTCTTTCTCGAGAGAGGAGCTACTGCAACACCGTTACCAAAAATTCCGCAAGATAGGCGAGTGCACCATCCTTCATTAGTTCTTCGAAGAACTCCTAATTTGATCGAGATCAAAAGCCATGATTACCCAAACACAAAAAAAGGATATTAGGGACCTCTCGTATGAAGAGCTGGCAGAGTATCTGAAAACCCAAGGGGAGGAGCCCTTTCGCGCCATCCAGATTTTTGATTGGATTTATAAGAAAGGGGTCTGGTCTTTTGACGAGATGCGTAACCTCTCTGAGTCCTTGCGCCAGAGGCTGTCGGAAGATTTTGAGCTAAAACCGCTGACGATTGCGAAGAAACAGGTGGCCCAGGATGGCACAACCAAGTTTTTGTTTGATCTCTACGATCACGAAAGAATTGAAACGGTCCTGATCCCCACGGCAACACGGACGACCGCTTGCATCTCAAGCCAGGCGGGCTGCAAGTTCGGCTGCCGGTTTTGTGCCAGCGGGATTGGCGGGTGGAGCAGAAATATTTCCTGTGCGGAAATCATTGCTCAAATTCTGCATGTCCGAGAGGAGGCCAGGAAACATAAAAGCCCCTTATCCCATATTGTCTGTATGGGAACCGGAGAGAGCTTTGACAACTATGATAATCTTTTAAAAGCCCTGCGTATCGTCAATGATGATCGAGGGCTCAATATCGGCGCCAGGCGGATCACCATATCAACAGTGGGTCTTATTCCTAAAATCCTGCAGTTTGCCAAGGAAAATTTTCAATTTGAGCTCGCTATATCCTTGCACGGGTATAATGACGAATCCAGAAACAAGCTCCTGCCGGTCAACCGGAAATATTCGTTTAGCAAACTCCTGCAAGCCTGCCGGGGGTATATCAAAATAACCCGCCGGCAGATCACCTTTGAATATATCCTGATTAAAGATGTGACCTGCACAGAAGAAGCGGCCAGAGAATTGGCCAAGAATCTAAAGGGCATGATCTGCAAATTGAATCTCATCCCCTACAATCCAGTCCAGGAATTCCCTCATCATCCTCCCTCTCCCGGGGAAATGCTGCAATTTCAAAAACGACTCCAAGAATTAGGAGTCCACGCCACCATTCGAACCCCCCGGGGACAAGAGGTGTCTGCGGCTTGCGGGCAGTTGCGGCATCCATCGGCCTATTCTCCTTCGCCTTACTAAAGGTAAACGCTGGTATAGGCTTCGGAGAATTATTCCGACGAGAATATTCTACGAAGCCTATACTATCTATTGATTTGCTTATGCGAAGTAGAATAAGGGATGCCGCCTCCTGCTTCGTAATCACGGAATTGTATAACGTATGGCCTCAATCTGACGGCGTCGGTCTCTTTTGGATTTTATATAAAGACTGCCAATAGACACCCCAATCCAGTTCCCCGCGATGCCAGTCTTCACTTAAGTGCCTTCCTTTAAAGATAAGAAAATAATTTTCCTTTATCAATCGGGAAAAACGCTGGCCCGGATCATAGCTATAGAGCCCATCGCTATCGATATAAACAGGAATCTCTTGATCCAGAAGGGAATCGAGGGTGTTTTTAAAACCATTAAGGCTGGACTCATTTAAAAAAGGGACGCTGGGGGTCATACGGGGCCGGCCCAAGATCCCGCGGTGGGCATAATACTCGATGAATAATCCTTCATCCCCAACAATGATTTGGGCATTTTTTTCAGTATTTTTTTCTATCCATTGGGCAAATTGAGGGAGCAAAGCATAGTGGTGGCGAAAGGCCAAAAGCGGATGGATGCTGTTGGTCATCAGGTATATGGTCAAAAAGAAGAAGAATAAGGAGCTATAGGACATGATTTTGTAAGGAGATCGAAGAAGCCAAGAAAGCATGTATCCCAAGCCAATGGTCAGGGGGACCATGGAAAAGACAAGAAATCTCGAGACCGTCGAGTAAAGGTTGCCGTAAAAAAGCGTCGGCACGACAAACCATAATATAAGGAAGAGGAATGTCTTGGGAGCCTGTCGGCCCAAGAGAAAGAATCCCCCTGCGGCAAGCATGAACCCCACTGGGAAAAAATTGAGCACCATAATCGCCATGGTATTTCCCAAGGACGGGGAAAGAAAACCGCGGAAGTTCGAGAGCAAACCCGTCCGCCAAAATTCGTAAAATTCAATCTGATAAGAAGGAGCAGATTTGCCTGACAAAAAAGGAAGATAAAAAGCGCCGCTTACGAGGAAGGCCAGGGACCAAAACATAAAAAAAGATCTGACCGGCTGCCGGTGTGCCCTTTCCCAAAGAAAGCTCGCCGGAACAATCATCAAGATAAGATCCTGTAAGCGGCATCCGCCCATGAAACCGAAGCCCAGGCCGGCCCACAGGAGATCGCGTTTAAGGCCGCTTTCTTTATGCTTTAAAAGGAAAAATAAACCGAGAAAAAGAAAAAATAAGGAAGGCGTATGGCTTGTGCCGTAGACGGATACGCTTAAAAAGCTCGGTAAAACCGATAAAATGATGCTGCTTAAAATGGCACTCCAAGGATCCAGCAGCCTTTTGACCATGGCGTAGAAGGTCACCACCGCCAAAGAGCTGAAGACCGCACTCATGAGATTCACCGAAAATACCGGGTCAGGAATGGAAATTGTTTTCATCAGAAAAATAAAAAGGCTTCCGAGCAAGACGACGAGGGGATAGCCTACGCCATAAAGGTGATAAAGGGTGTGAGTGATGAGTGTCTTTTCCGACACAATAGCCAGATTTAAACAATCCAGATGATAAGGCCCTTTGCTGATGAAAGACAACCGGAGAAGAAAACTCAAGAGAAATACGAGACAGGGAAGTATCAAGGATTTTGGTTTGTCCATTGAGGAAGGTCTAAAGATGTTACGGCTGGGGATATTTTTGTTTCATTTTTTGCATAAGATTTTGGAGCGCCGGATGCTGCATCAAAAGTTGGGATTTGGGATTGTTTCTGACCTTTTCCAAATCGTAATTCATGACGGCGGCCGTGAATTCGGGGTCATTGATCATCTCTAAGAACTGGGGGTCCTTGGCCAATTCTTGAAGGGCGGTTAAGATCTCTGGGTCGGCAAGCATAGTCTTTTGTAACCCTTCAACCTGGGCTTTGAAAGAAGGCCCGGAAAAAGACGAACCCGAGTCTGAAGGCGGGAGGGGAGGCGCATCTTGGGCTGTGATGCTAACCACATCAGAGGCCCTTAAGGAGATATTTCCCAAAGAGGGACTCTGCACGATGTAAGTATCTCCCTGAACTCCGATCAGCCGCCCTTTAATTTTTGTTCCGTCTCTCAAAAGGATCGTTTGGCTGTCTGTCGCGGCAGGGGCTTCAAGGGAGCCAGAGGAAGGGAATCCTACTTCGGCGAAGAGAATGCAAGGACACAAGATCAGAAAAAGACAAAGGCTTAAACAAAGCAGTGCTGGAGGAGGGAGTTGCCTGTCCCGAGCTGAAAAATCATGCCGAAGGTGGGAGTTGAACCCACAAGCCCGTGAAGGCACTGGTTTTTGAGACCAGCGCGTATGCCAGTTCCGCCACTTCGGCAGAATTTTTAATTGCATAATTTTCACCGAGGGAAACCCTGGACCGGTTTTCCCCTCGCGAATCGCTCGGGGCTTCGCTCGCTGACGCTCGCTTCGTGAGACCGCCGCGTATGCCATTCCACCACTCCAGCTCTCACAGGAAACGTTATTTTTTCTAACCTTGAAAGATCTTTTTGACATCGCTTTTCGTAAGATAAAGGATCAGGACGGCGTGATAAAAAATCGAGATCACATTTTTAATCGGGAAAGGGATGCTTGTTTCCAAGGCATTATTGAGGTAAATGATATTCATAAAAATGAGCACTTTGCTTAAAATGACAACCGAGGCAAAGTAGATCAAAAGTTCATAAGCTCTTTTTTTGAGATTCAAAATCCCGATCCCTAAATAAGTGGAGATAGAGGCCGTGGCCAGGACAAAAAATAAAACATTGGGCGGCTTGCTGCTGCTTGAAAATAATAAGGACAAGGCCGTGGCCAAAAGGGTGATCCCCCCGATGAATATCTCAATTGTGCCAATAATCCATACAAGCTGATAAGCCCTTAAGGCTTCTGGTGGGCGAACCCAAGGATAAGTTATTTTAGCACTGGAAGAAGTGGCCATGTCTCGATAGGTTTGATGTTCATCGATCATTTCTCATTCACGTTCAAAGTATATATTATTTTTAGCGAAAAGGAAGGGGGTTGTTGATTTTCAATTTACCTTCTTATTAAAACGGGTGTGGCCTTACTATCGCTTAATTTTCGCAGGCGAAACCTGGTGGAGCTGAGGGGGATCGAACCCCTGACCTCTTGCATGCCATGCAAGCGCTCTCCCAGCTGAGCTACAGCCCC
>CAZUJQ010000064.1:0-13297 GCA_964620805.1 uncultured Planctomycetales bacterium
CTTCGGAGCTTCCGTGGTAATAAATGACTTTCTATTACTTTTGCGTAGATCAATATAAAAAAGCAGGGGCCTTACGTAAAGGTAAGGCCCCTGTGGATTTGGTTGCGGGGGTGGGATTTGAACCCACGGCCTACAGGTTATGAGCCTGTCGAGCTACCAGACTGCTCCACCCCGCGAGTTTATAGTTTTAATTGTTGGAGCGGGCCCGTAATCGTTGTCTTTACTTCGTCAAAAGGGCCTCGCGTTGTTGATCTGATTATTGCTTAGAGCTAAGGGCAGAGGGCAAAGAGTTATTAAAAAGCCCTTTGCTCTTCGCTCTATGCCCTCTGCTTTTATCTATTCCTTCTTCTCCTTACTCCCCCCAACCGGCATAATCTTATACACCACTTCACCCTCGCGAATCAAGCCCATCTTTTCCCGGGCCACTTTCTCTAAATAAACAGGGTCTTCTTGCAAAAGCCTTTTTTCTTCCTTGAGCTGGGCATTTTTGACCAAGAGCTGCTCGATCTGGCGTTTATACTCGGCATTTTTTTGCTTCAAATCCTGCATTTGAGTATACGACGGAAGAAAAACCACAAAGATGACGATTGTCAGAATAAAAAGCCAGATAGCGTTTTTGAGCATAGGTCACAAGGTCACAAGGTCACAAGGAACTGGTGACTTTGTGTCTTGTGACATTGTGACTTTAAAATATCTTTCCCCATAATGGCCCGGCGTACACGGCCTTCTTCCCCAATTCCTCTTCGATCCGCAGGAGCTCATTGTACTTGGCCAGACGGTCGCTGCGAGAAAGCGATCCAGTTTTGATCTGACCGCAACCCACGGCCACCGCCAAATGCGCGATCGTCGTGTCTTCGGTCTCTCCGGAGCGATGCGAAATGATCGAGGTGTACTTGTGTTTCTTCGCCAATTGAATGGTCTCCAATGTCTGTGATAAACTCCCGATTTGATTGACTTTGACCAGAATCGAGTTAGCGACTTTCTTTTGAATACCCTCCCGGAGTCTCTGGGGGTTCGTCACAAACAGATCATCACCCACCAGCTGTATTTTTCCACCAAGCTTTTGCGTCATCTCGGCCCATCCGGACCAGTCGTCTTCTTCGAGCCCGTCTTCAATCGAAATGAGCGGATATCGGCTGGCCAAACGAATATACAAATCCATCAACTCTAAAGCCGTGCGTGGCTTTCCATTATACTGGTATTGGCCGTCTTTGTAAAACGAAGATGCGGCCACATCCAAAGCAAGCGAGATCTCCTGGTCAGGCTTGTATCCGGCTTTCTCAATGGCCTCGAGGATAAGCGTGATGGCCCTCTCGTTGTCTTTGAGCCGCGGGGCAAAGCCGCCCTCGTCGCCCACGGCCGTGGAGAGCCCTCGGGATTTGAGGATGGATTTTAACTGATGAAAAACCTCTGTCGCCATGCGTAGCGCCTCTTTGAAAGTAGGTGCCCCCCGCGGCGCAATCATGAATTCCTGAATGCTTAAATTATTGTCGGCGTGAAGGCCTCCGTTTAAGATATTCATCAAAGGCACAGGCAGGATCTTGGCCTGGTCTCCCCCCAGATACCGATAAAGAGGAAGTCTCTGCTCTAAGCTGTCGGACTTAGCCACAGCCAGGGAGACCGCGAGGATCGCGTTGGCCCCGAGTTTGCTTTTATTGTCTGTTCCGTCGAGCTTAAGGAGGATGGGATCGATGGATTTATAGTCGGGTGTTTTGCCGAGAATCGCTTTGGCAATCACCCCATTGACGTGGCCGACGGCCTTTAAAACACCCTTGCCAGCGTAGCGCGATTGATCGTTGTCGCGCAGCTCCACGGCCTCGTGCTGGCCCGTGGAGGCGCCGGAGGGCACCGCGGCCCTTCCCATGACGCCCGAATCCAAAACGACATCCACCTCCACCGTGGGATTGCCGCGGGAGTCTAAAATTTCCCGGCCGACGATTTTAGCGATTTTGGGCATAGGCGACACAATATCACAGATCAATCTTAAAGTCAATTCTTGCGATGCCACCGCATTTTAAGAGAAATACTGTCATTCCAGAAAAGCCACTTCCTTGTCGATTAGTTTAATTTGGTTTGTTCATTGCGAACATGTTTCATCTATGCTATTCTTAAAACTGTCCATTGTGATAGAAAGGGCTTTATGAAGCGCAACAAACTCGCTGTTTTCTTCAAGCATTACCGCCTGAAAATCTTCATCGTCTCCTTCGTTGTCGCCACCATCCTCATTATCGCCATCATGATTTACTCGGGCCTAGGCAGTTTCTTTTTACTCGAATCTTTCAGCAAAAAACAGCTCATGGCCCAGATTGCCTTGACCTTGCTCATCTTTCTGACGGCCGGTATCATCCAGGCCATCATTTTCGGATTTATCAACATCTACTTCGTTGCGGGCGGCGGCTTTGCCAAACTGGGGCAAAAACGCATCAAAAGCGCTCACGTCAACGTCCGTTGGGATGACGTCATCGGTATGGAAAAGGCCAAGGAAGAGGCCTGGGAATTGGTCAAGCTCCTCAAGGACCGCGAATTTCTGAAGGCAGCAGGCGGCCGGGTCATCAAAGGAACCCTTTTGCTGGGGCCGCCGGGCTGCGGCAAGACCTACCTCGCCAAGGCGATTGCCAGTGAGGCTGGCGTGCCTTTTCTTTCCGCAGTCGGCAGTGAATTCGTAGGGACATTGGTCGGCCACGGCGCCGAACGGATGAAGTCGCTTTTCCGCGAGGCCCGCGCCTTAGCCGAAATGGAGGGGGGATGCATTATCTTCTTTGACGAAATCGATTCCTTCGCACGCCATCGCGTTTCCAGCGAGACAGGTGGAATCGGTGCAGTGACGGCGCATAACGCCACCATCAACCAGTTTCTAACTGAGATGGACGGTCTCCGGCACAAAGATGACCACATCGCCATTTTGGCTGCAACCAATATCTCTGAAGAGCAACTGGATCCCGCCATCCTGCGCTCCGGGCGTTTCGACCGCAAGATCTACGTCGACAAGCCAAACTTCGCTGAACGGGAAAAACTCCTTATGTTTTATCTGACCAAGGTCAAGACCGAAAGCCCTCTTGAGCTTAAAATCCTTGCCGAGAAGACCGCATCTTTTTCCCATTCGGATATCGAGAACATGATCAAAGAGGCCGGCATCCTCTCTTCCCGACGCAAACAATCCGCCATCGCCAGCGAAGATCTCTGGCAGGCCTATGACAAAATTGCCACCAACCTCGAGAGATCCGGACGGACCAAAATCATCCGCCCCAAAGATCAAATCTGGCTAAACGATGTCCTGGGACTCGATGAGGCCAAAGCGCAGGCCCGGGAAATCATTCGTCTGCTAAAAGACCGCCATTTTCTGCAGTCCGTCGGGAGCAAATCCATCCGCTGCACACTTCTCATGGGCCCGCCGGGCTGCGGAAAAACGTTTCTGGCCAAGGCGATCGCCACCGAGGCCGGGCTCCCTTTCTTGTCCGCCCTAGGAAGTGAATTCACCGAAACCTTCCTGGAACGCGGCGCCGCCCGCATGAGGGATTTTTTTGACGAGGCCCGGACCCTGGCCCGCGCCGAGGATGCCTGTTTGGTCTTTATCGATGAGATCGATGCCTTCGCCAGGACACGCAGCGGCCCCTTCGGCTCTTACGTCCACAACTCAACGCTGGATCAATTTCTTAAAGAACTAGACGACCTGCGCCAAAGCGATATCAACATCATTATCCTCGCGGCCACCAACGTCTCCGAGGAGGTTTTGGATCCCTCAATCTTGCGCGCCGGTCGTTTTGACCGTAAAATCCTTCTTGAGAAACCCAAGGCCAGGCAACGCAAAGACATTTTGGAGGCCTTCCTTTCCAAATTCAAGACCGAAGGCCCCATCGATTTTGATAAAATGGCAGACAAAACACTCGGATTTTCTGTGGCGGATCTGGATAACCTCGTGCGGGAATCCAGCATCGCCGCCCGAAAGGACCAGCGGGAATCCATCATGACGAATGATTTGATCTCCTCCTTTGAACGCATCAACGAATTCATCCAGAAAACCCAAGAGCACAAGATGGCCAACACACAAGTGAACGTCCCCTGGGAGGCGGTCATCGGCATGGAGGAAACCAAAAGAGAGGCCTGGGAGATCGTTGAGCTCTTGAAGGATCGCAACAAGCTTAAAGTGGTGGGCGGCAAAATCATCAAAGGGGTCCTCATGATCGGCCCCCCGGGCTGCGGCAAGACGTACCTGGCCAAGGCGATCGCCACCGAGGCCGGCTTCCCCTTCCTTGCGGCCGTGGGAAGCGACTTTGTCGACAAATACGTCGGTGAGGGCGCGCGCAAGCTCCGCGAGCTTTTCCGGGAGGCCAAGGCCCTGGCCAAGGCCGAGGGCGGATGCATCGTCTTCATCGATGAGATCGATGTCTTTGTGCGCTCGCGCTTCAAGGATCAGTACGGCATCAGCGGGTTTTCTTTCACCGATCCCACGATCAACCAATTCCTCTACGAGCTCGATGGCCTCAATCACGAAGAAGGCAACATCGTCATCCTTGCGGCCACCAACATGCCAGAGAACGCCCTGGATGAAGCGGTCTTGCGCTCCGGGCGTTTCGACCGTAAGATCTATTTTCAAAAACCCTCCACTCGCGATCGGCGGGAGCTTTTCAAATTCTACCTCTCCAAGGTTGAGGTCAATGGGGAAATCGACTACGAGCTTCTAGCCGAGAAGGCCAAGTCATTCTCTGGCGCCGACATCCATAATATGGTGCGGGAGGCAGGTATTTTTGCGTTGCGCGACAATCGAGAGACAGTAACCCTGTCAGATCTCTTCAGGGCCCTGGAGCGCGTTATGTCGTCGGTGGAGGCCATGGGCGAAAATAAGATCCTGGGAGGAAAAGTCAACGTCAAATGGGATGATGTGATCGGCATGGGGGATGCCAAATCCGAGGCCTGGGAGGTCGTCAAAATCCTTAAAGACCGTAACCTCCTTAAGGCGATCGGTGGCAAGATCGTTAAAGGGGTCCTTCTGTTAGGCCCACCGGGATGTGGCAAGACCTATCTGGCCAAGGCGATTGCAACGGAATCCGGGTTTCCTTTCCTTTCGGTGGTAGGAAGCGATATGGTCGGTGTCTTTATCGGTGAAGGTGCGAGAAAAATGCAGGAGATTTTTAAAGAAGCCCGCGGCCTGGCAAAAAGCGAAGGCGGGTGCATCGTTTTTTTTGATGAGATCGATTCTTTTGCAACGCCACGTTATCAAGCCAGAGACTTTGGTGGCTCAATGATGCATAATGCCATCGTCAACCAATTCTTGACCGAGCTAGACGGCCTGCGCCAACAGGAAAACAACATCCTGGTCCTCGCAGCGACCAACGCCAAGGAAAGCGAACTGGATCCGGCGATTCTGAGGGCCGGACGACTCGAACGTAAAATTTATATCGGATTGCCAAACGTCCAAGAGCGCAAGGATCTTTTTAAATTTTACTTAAACAGGGTTTCTTTTGACGAGACCGTGGATCCCTCGGTTCTGTCGCGCACAACCGTTGGCTTTTCCCCATCGGATATCGACAACATGGTGCGGGAGGCGGGGCTCATTGCGATGCGCCAAAACAGGGACACGATCACCCATAAGGACCTTTCCGAATCCTACGACCGGCTCACTTTAGGCGCCCCCACCAACACAACATACAGCAAGGCGTCCATCGTCAAGACCGCCTATCACGAGGCCGGACACGCCATCATGACCTACCTGACCCATCCCACGGATGAAGTCATCAAGGCTACCATTCGGCCCAGAAAGGATGTGTTAGGATACGTGTATTCACGTTCTTTGGAAGAGCTGCAGACGGGCGCGCCGGATGAAAATCATCTTTTATCCATCATCAAAATCGTCCTCGCAGGTTATGCGGCAGAAAAGATTGTTATAGGCACAACCGCCTCTGGGGTGAGCAGTGATTTTCAGAACGCCTTCCAGATCGCACACAACATGGTATGGACCTATGGCATGGGCCCTTCGGGGATGATCGGAGATTTCCTGTCCATGCACAGTCGAACTGGCGAACCCCTCATTTCGGAAAAAACCAAGGAAATCCTCGATAAGGATGTCCAGGACATTCTCCAAACCTGCCTCAAAGAAACGATCGAGACCTTAACCAAAAACCGGGGGGCTCTTGAGCACTTCGCCCAAGAACTCATGACTAAGAAGGACCTCGAATACGACGAGATTCTGGCGATCTTCCAGAAGTTCGGTCTCAAAGCTGCGGTCCCCAAAGATCTCGCCCCATAAAACCCCATGAGTGTCCGATGCAACAATGTTGGCCCTTATCCCCGCACCCATCGATTTAAGGTGGGCATCCTCTTTACCGCCTTTCCCTTCCTTATGGGTCTGGTGGGATGCTTCAACATCACGTCAACAGTCACGTCCCGTCAGGAAGCCAATAGTCTCTTCCTTAAGATTTGCCAGACAGAACACAATATCAAACCCCTAACCCATTTAAACGGCAACACCCTGTGGGTCTATCTTCCTTCAGAAGAGCCCATCCTGGAATACCGGCCTTCTGAGAAAGGCCCGAAGAAAGAGAATACGCCCCAAGTATCTTTAAGCCTCCTTTTCCTGGATGGCCGGTTCGTGACGGATACCTTTCAGATCGAATACGACATCGACAAGACGCGCAGCTACCCCAATGACAACGGCATCAGCACCGTCTATACGGACGAATACACCCGGAAACAAAATCAGCTCCTGACCGCCCTCTTTAGGTCTTACGCGGATTTGGAAGTGGTTCCCGGAGACTACTCATATACCGATGGGATCCAGGATGAGAAGCACCAGGACCTGGTCAAAAGCTATGTCAAGACGGATAAACCTCCGGAGTTTATCGTCATCGTCATTGCAGACATCAAAAAAGGGCTCGAGGTCACAACGCTCTTCCATTTTCAGGACTTCAAGTATTATATGACAGGCGGGATCCCGCAGGAGGAATTCATTCAAAGAAACTTATCGGAGCTTAAAGGGCTTGCAGCGATTATCCAGGATACCCAGGGCCTTCATCTCGACTACAGGAATATCGCCTGGCCGGAATTCTTAATCAAACAAATCACTAACCGCATCCGCTTCAAATACCAAACGAGCGACTTTAAACCCAGCGATGACGACGAAACCGAAATCATCACCATCGCGGCCGAGGCCTTAAAGAGCTATCCTTTTTCGGAATTCAGCGGCGTCAAGCTGCGCAATCTGCGCGACGGGAAAGATTACATCTACGAGAAAAGGCTCCTTGAGACCGTTGCCAAGTCGCCCTAAACCAATTCATCGACAACCTGCCAAGCAAAATTAGGGACAGACCCTATTTTTTTGAAAAAATAGGGTCTGTCCCTAATTTGCTAAACGATGTGCACCTTGCGGCCCACCACCTTCAGCCGGCCATGGACCAGAAGATCGATCGCCTTGTGGTAAATGGCGTGCTCCACCTGGTGCAATCGCGCCTCCAGAGTTTCTACGGTCTCGTTGGGCCGGATCGCGATCGCCTTCTGAAAGATGATGGGACCGTGATCGATTTTTTCATCGACAAAATGCACGGTCACACCCGTGACCTTCACCCCGTAGGTCAAGGCGTCTTTGATGGCCTGGGTCCCTTTGAAGCTGGGCAGGAGACTCGGATGGATATTGATGATCCTGTTTTTGAAGGTTTTGATAAAATAGGGACTCAAGATTCGCATAAAACCCGCCAAGACAATGTACTCGATGGTCTCCTCTTTGAGACGGATAACCACCTCGCGATCAAAACTCTGAGGATTGGCGTAAAGCTTGGGGTCGATGAAAAGGGTCTTCAAGTTCGCCTTTTCCGCCCGCTTCAAGGCGTAGGCATCCTTTCGATCCGAGACAACCAATCCGATATTGCCTTTGAGCTCGCCACGTTCCCGGGCATTGATGATGGCCTGGAGGTTTGAACCGAATCCGGAGGCAAAGACGGCGAAGTTCATTGTGATGGTCTCCTCTTTGATGTGATTCCAAAAATTTACAAAAAGATCACAGTGATTCTATTCTGATCTTTAAAGACATCTCCTATATAGAGCTTCTTCTTTTCCTTAACCCCACCAAACCAACTACAGAAAAGATAACACCAATCCCCACCAAAATCCAGAACCGTTCTATCCGCTCGGCTAAGACCGAGCTTACGAACATGGCCAGAAGAAAGGCAAAATGGGTCACCACCTCCAGGCCGCTGAAGACCTTGCCGCGCATGTCATTGTGACTGACCTGATGGACAAGGGTGTTGGCGGCGATGATGATCGGCCCGGTGATTAAGCCGATCAGAAAAGACAAGACTCCGGCCACCGCCAGATTTTGAGTTTGACGAACCGCCAAAGAAAATAAAATCAGCATGACCCCTCCCACGGTCAGGCAAAAAAACATGGTCTTAAAATGCGATATCTTCTCTCCCCCCTTGCCATACAGGAGCGCTCCCACAAAAAGTCCCAGCCCCAGAAAGACCGCCAGAAGCCCTAAATCCGCGGTCACACTTTTAAAAGACTGTTGGATGAAAACAATGATCACCACATAAATCGCCCCTGCTGCTGAAAATAGAATAAAAAGCACATTGATGATAAAACGGATCTCACGGTGATCTTTAAGGTAGCTTATGCCCTCTTTGATTTCTTCTAAAACCGATTTTCTAAAGACGGTGAAGATTTCCCGTCCGGCATGGATAAACTGGAGACGATCGAAAGGCAAACAAATCGAAGGCCTGATGCAGATAACCAAAGCCCCGGAGATAAAAAACGTGATGGCGTCCACCACAAAACCGCCCCGGGACCCGATGGTCTCCACCAAAAACCCTCCCAAGGCGCAGCCTAGGACAAAGGCGACCATGCCGGTCACCGAGGAGAGCGAATTCACCGCCACCAAATCCTTTTCGGAAACCAGATCTGGAATGATGGACATCTTGGCAGGGATATAAAACCGGCTGAGGCAAAAAACCAGAAAAACCACCGCATAAATGGGAATCAGGGAATCCCCGGACAGGAAAACAAAGGGAATTGTCAAGACCAGAAGGCCTCTTAAGATATCGCAGACCAAAAGCGTGACCCGACGGTCCCACCGGTCGACGTAAACTCCGGCGATCGGCCCCACCAGGAAGACCGGGATAATGGTAAAGCTCAAGATTTTGGCCAGCTCCAACGCCGAGCCCGGAGTCCGGGTGGTGATCAACCCAATCAAGGCCATCTGATTGATGCGGTCCCCAAATTGGGAGATGATCTGGGCGAGCCAGAGGCAGCGGAAATCTTTATTGCGAAAGTGCTGGATGAGCTTTTGCATGGATTTCCTTTAAGCGGGTTGCGGCGTATTGCACCAGCTCGTCTTGTTGAGACGGCAGCCCAAGAAATCGCTGGTAATGAGCGACCGCCTTGTCAAAATCGCCCAGGGCATCGTAACTCGATGCCAGATTAAACAAGGCCTCTCCAAAATCCGGCGATAATTCCAGCGCCTTGGCATATTGGAGAATCGCGGCTTGAGGGTCTTTCATCTTAGAATAAACGACACCCAGGCTGTAATGGGCCTGAGGATTCCTCGGATCCCTTTCAATTGCGTCCTGATACCTCTTTCTCACGATGCCGTAGGTCAAGCGGAGATTGTCCTCCAGCAATTCCTGAAGAGCGCCGGCCTCGGAGATTTTCTCGTACTCGGTTATGCCTTCCCAGAATTTTCCCTGATCGCAGAGGGATTTGCCCAATCCGATCCGCGCGCGGACATTCAAAGGATCAGCGGCCAGGACAATCCGGAATTGTTCCTCGGCTTCTAAAAAGAGTTTTCTTTTCGCCAAGGCCAAACCTAACGATGTTCGCACCCGCAAATTATGAGGATTGAACCGCAGGGATTGCTCAAACATGGCGATTTCCTGATTGGCATAGAGGTTCTGCTGGACAGTCAAAAGAAATAAAAAAACAAAAATCCCCGTCACAAAGAAAGAAAACATGCTCCCCGAGATGAGCCTCAATTTCTGCGCTGCCTCAGAGGCGCATCTCACTAAGATCACCAAAACAAAAAATACGCCCACCGAAGGAAGATAAAGAAAATGATCTGCGGTGGCGATCCAGCCGTACCGGGTGACAACCGGAACAATCTGTGCGACCAGAAGAAGGGAAATAAAAAACCAGGACAGAAAAAACCATACTTCTTTGCCCCATTGGTCTTTTCCTTTCAAAATCAGTGCCACTCCTAACGTCGCCGCGGCCAGAATGAGCCCGGTCTCAGGGGACCAGAAACTTTTTAGAACCGGCTGCGAGCGGTCAAAATACAGATCCACCGGCCACAAAAGAAGCTTTACATGCGTCAAAGTTGATCTTAAAAAAGTGAGGACACCCAAAACGAACTCTCTTGGAGATCCCCAATAAAAAATATTCGTGATCCCTAAGAGCTGACGCAGGAGGACATAGCCAAGGATTATCCCCGCAAAAGGGAGGATCTCCGCAGGCTTTAAAGAAAAACGACTCTCAGGGTTCCTGGCGGTAAAAAACCAAAAACTCAATAAGGCCAGAGGAAAGATGACCGCCGATTCCTTACACAACAAAGACAGACCGAAAAAGACAAGGGATAGGCCCAAGGGAACGATTCTTGTCTTCTCCCCCAGGAGTGACCAGCACAAAAACACAAAGCCCCCAATATAGAAGAAGCTGCATAAGAGAATCGAACGGCCCGCGATATTGGCCACGGCCTCCCATTGGATGGGATGGATGGCAAAGAGAAGGGATGTGAAAAAGGCGGCCCACCTGTCGGCGGCAATCAAAAAAACAAGAAAAAAGACGCCGATGGCGTTGGTTGTGTGCAGGATCAGATTCGTGAGGTTAAAGACGAAAGGATTCAAACCGAAGAAATGATACTCCAGCATGTGGCTCAAAGAAACCAGCGGCCGGTAATAGGAGTCGCCAGTGAAGAATGAGGACCGAAAGATTTTTCCCAAATGGGAAAAATCTTTGATGAAGGGATTGTTAACAATCGAGACCTCGTCGTCCAGGGTTTTGAAAGGGCCGCCGAGCATAAAGAAGTAAGCGCTGAAGCTTAAGGCGACAATGACCAAGATCATGCCAAGCGGCGAATGGAAAAATCCAGAATTTTTCATTTAAAATGAGAAGCTGGCGAGAGGAATTGCACCTCCGACCCGCGGTTTACGAAACCGCTGCTCTGCTAACTGAGCTACGCCAGCGTTCTTTTATGATTTCCAAACCCTGCCAAAGGCGGAAAAAAAGTCAACCCTGAGCGTTTTATACTTGCCTCGCCCGGCCCGCCCTGGCAAGCGTAACCGGCGGGCCGGGGAAGGGTGGGGCTTAGGCGCCGTTGAAGAGTAAATGCCGAGAGCCAGCCGTGAACCAGAACAGACGCTTCGCGTTCGGTTCACGGCTTGCCCTGTACCGAACGAGCAAGAGCGAGTTCTGGTTTAGGGCTGCCCTGCACCGACCACGAAGTGCTTGGTCTGGTACAGGGCAGACTGAGCGAAGTAGAATGCCGAGACCCAGACTTGCACTGGGGACGCCAGGCTTTTCAGGCCTGCGCTCTACTACCTGAGCTATCTCGGCAAAAAATGATGTTTATTACAACTATGCCTTTCCTGTCGACTGCTCCGACGCTCCGACCGAACGAAAGTGAGTGTCGGAGGTCCAAGTCCCGACCGAGCACACAAGATAGGCCTCACTTCGTTCGGCACTATCTTGTCCATAGGGGCTATCGCCCCTCTGGCGCTCCAGAATGCTCCTCTTCGTCGCATTCTTCCGCTGTCACCCCTTGGGGGATTGCCCACAATCCCCCAAACCCCCTCTTGTTGTATCGGAATTTCATCTTTGAAATTCCGATACAATGAAATGCGAGCGTCGGGAAGCTATCTCGGTGATATCTTATTCCACAAATTTCAATAATCGCTTCTCTAATCTCAATCCCCATTCAACTGACTGATAATCTTAATGTAGACGTCCTGGGCGGTCGCAATGCTGGGGAAAAAAGACTTCCGGGCCTTCACCGTCAACTTGACCTGCTTGGGGGTAAACTGGGCCACGGTCACTTTCACTCGGGCATTATTGACAATCGCCTCCAGCCGGCCGGCCTCTGCGCTTTCCTTGATGACCTTCCCCATAATATTCGTGACCGAAACCGCCGCATCCCAGACCTCGTCAAAATCCCTTTGGACCGTTCCCTGGACCGAATCCGAACTGATCGCGTACCCGCCCACCGCGCCCACAGAGCCAATGATCAAATAGACGCAGCCGCTTAAAGCGGACATTGTGAGCAACAATCCCGCTATAAAAAATTTTAAGGATGTTTTACTCATCTGAAGGGATTTCCGATGTTTCCAAGGTTTCCGAGGTTGCCAAGGTTACCTTATTCATCCGACACTTTTAAGGTTCCTCGAGGTTGCCTCAAGTTAATTCTCCCTAACCTTTAATCAACGCATTCCCCAAAACAAACGCCGCAAAGACAATTGAAACCATGGACATCAATTTTATAAGAATATTGATGCTGGGGCCAGCGGTATCTTTAAAGGGATCGCCCACGGTGTCCCCCACCACACCGGCCTTGTGTGCCGGCGAGCCCTTCCCGCCGTGATGGCCCTCCTCAATCATTTTCTTGGCGTTGTCCCAGGCCCCACCGGAGTTGGCCATCATAATGGCCAGAACGAATCCCGAGGCGGTGGCGCCGATTAAAAGCCCCCCCACGCTGTTAATTCCGAAAAAGAGCCCCACGACAATCGGTGTCGTGATGGCCAGAAGCGCCGGCAGGACCATCTCCTTTTGCGCCGCGGCCGTGACAATATGCACACACCGGGCATAATCCGGCTTGGCCTTTCTTTCCATGATACCGGCAATCTCCTTGAATTGCCGGCGCACCTCAAAGACCACTTTCCCGGCGGCGCGGCCCACCGCCTTCATGGTTAAAGCGGAAAATAAAAACGGCATCATCACGCCAATAAAGATGCCGATGATGACGAGCGGATTCATCAAATCCAAATTGAGCGCCCCGCCTTCCAGCACAATCTTTTCTTTATACGCCGCAATCAAGGCCAGCGCGGTCAAGGCCGCGGACCCGATGGCAAAGCCTTTTCCGGTGGCCGCGGTCGTGTTGCCCAGAGAATCCAAGGCATCGGTTCGGCGCCTAACCTCCGGTGGCAGCCCCGACATCTGGGCGTTGCCTCCGGCATTATCCGCGACCGGACCGTAGGCATCGGTGGCCAGAGTGATCCCCAGGGTACTCAGCATTCCCACCGCAGAAATCCCAATGCCGTAAAGGCCGAGATTAAAATCGTGGCTGTCTCTTATACACATCTGACGCTGCCGACGATCTTACGCGTGT
>CAZUJQ010000065.1:0-13239 GCA_964620805.1 uncultured Planctomycetales bacterium
GTATTCTGATTTTTCTGGTCTTTTTAATGCCATCCGGATCATTTCGAAATATGCTGGAGAAGAGCGTCAACAAAATCGTCAATCAGCAGGAAGATATGGCCAATAATGTCCCTTTTCCCTAGATAGGTTCTAATGATCAGCCTTCGTCAAAGATGCCCTCCCTGATCCGGCCGTAGGTTTATCTATGGCAAATCAATTGAACCCCGATGCAAAGAATCTAGTCCGACGCTACCTTCTGTGGTGTTATAAAACCACGAAGGAAGAATTCGAGCGCATCGAGCGTAAGTTTACTCAGCTCCTTGTTGATGAGTATGTCTTTGACAAGCTGAAAAAGTTGCCATTGACACTTCCTTTTGAAATTCAAAAGGGATATCTGGTTAAACTCGATGAATTTAAAAATTATATAGATAAAAAAAGACACGACGCCCTTACACAAAAGTTCTCGGATCAAGAAACTCAAACCCTTAAAGGGGATTATCTTTATCTGAGAAACCGTTTAACGGCGATCGAAAAAGCCATTGTTCATTTCTTGGGACCCACCCAGCTAAAAGTCATAAAATCTCTTTATGAAAAGGAAATGACGGAGCGTATCCTGACGGCCCGGGAGCACTGATATCCCTAGAAATTTCTTTGACTATCCCGGACTCTTTGTTTGAAGTTCTCCATGAAGATTTTTCTTTGCTCTTCGGTTTCTTCAGCAATCTTTTTTTGGCGGGATTTAAGATTTTGGGCCGAAAGCGGAGAAACAGAGGGCTCTTTGGCATTGAAACTCTTTGAGATGCCAGCCACAAAGCTGATAAAAAGCCCCACGCCCCAAAGCACTCCGAAAATGATCAAAAAGATAATAAAAGATTTCTTCATTTTGCCACCCTTTAATTTATACCTTCAAGGATAGTATAAATGGACGATTGGGCACGGGCAAGAGAATGTTTTGGAAGGCAGGCTGGCTGGCGCATCATCGATCTTCTTTTTTTATCATTTTTTACTGTTCTCATCACTCTCCATCCGTACTATTTGCAAGGGGAGATCAACTTCTTTGAACTAGGATTATATCTTCCCGGCATCTCATCGATCCTGTCCGGAGGAATTCCTTACCGTGATTTCTTTTATCTACGCGGCCCTTTGGAATTGTACATTCCTGCCTTTTTCATGGGCCCTTTCGGGAAAAATGTGGCGGTTCTTTCCACATTCTTTTATGTCGGGACCCTTTTGACGCTTCTTCTGTGTATTCTTATCGCTGGCCAGCTTTATCGTACGCGCTGGATGCTGTATCTTATGGTTCCGGTTCTCGTGGCGCGGACTTTTCCTCGTGTGGTTTTCACGTATTGGGGCGGAATGCGCTATGCCCTGGGGCTTTTAGTCGTTTTTCTGGCAATAAAGTTTTTAAAAAATCAAAAGAAGGGATGGTTGTATGCGGCCGGGGTTGTTTCGGCTTTGGCACTCTTAACGAGTATTGAAGTGGGGGTATGCGCGATAGCTACTATCTTGGGAACTTTGGTTTTCTACGGGATTTTCCGGCTTTTTGAAAAGGATTGGGCGATCAGGATGATCCTTGTCTACAGCTTAGGGATATTATCCGTGGGGATTCCCTATGCAATTTATCTTTACATCAACCACGCCCTGGCGGCCTCTATCGATTCGGTTTTTACCGTGATGACAAGGATGCCCAGGACCATCGACATGCATTTGATCTCTATTATGCCAAAGAATCCCTGGGAGGCCTTGCTGGCTATGGTTAATCCCAATGCCGAGAATTTTAAACATATGACGCCCGCGTATCTTTACCTGATTTTGGTTGTATGTTTGTTCAGGCGGATTAAAAGAGGGGAGCTCAACACCGATAGGTTGTGTATCGTCTGTCTGGGGCTTTATGGGTTGTTGCTCTACATCGCGGCCTTTCGTATGCTCTGGAGCTCTCAGCTTGAGATGGCCCTTCAACCCGAGAAGATCCTTTTGTTTTTTCTGTTGGAAGAACTTTATCTTAAGGCCAAGGGCTCACCCTGCACCAGAACGGTGCAGGGCGAGCCCTTCTTTCAGCGGGTCTTTCTACGCTACCTCACGTGGAGCAGGGTTCTCGTTGGGATCTTGATTTTATCTTCCTTAGGGTATGCCATTCAGCGCTTCAATCATCGTTTTTTTGCTTTCAAGCTCGCTCGAAATTATTTATTAGGGAAAGACACAAAAAGCCTTAATCCCTTGGCCGGTCAGAAGACAAAGCCCCTCTTACTGCCTACCATGAAAGGCCTGACAGTGCCTTTACTCCAGGCGCAAGAATTGGAAGAAATCTTTGAGTTTGTGCAGACCCACACCAAGCCAAGGGAAAAGGTCTTTATGTTTCCGGAACTGGGCGCTTATAGCTTTATCGTGGATCGGCCGTTCGTTGGGCGATTTCCTATGGTTCCCTTTTCCTGGTTTAAGGAAGAATGGCATAAGGAGTTTGTCTCTGATTTAAGAGAACAAAGGCCACGATATGTCATCGTGAGCAAAGCTCTTCCTGACCGTTTTGCGAGTGTTTATTTCAAGAGGCGGGAGAATAAAGAATACTATGATGCAATTAAGAATTTTGTCCATAATTATTATCAGATCATAGAAGAAACGCCTCTTTCTTACATTTATTATCGCTTAAAAGAGGAAAGATAAAAATAAAGGTTTGAAGTCCATTTGTCGAATAAAAGTGATAAAATAAAAATTATTCATGAAATCTCCCAATTTAAAGCGCATTTCTATCATTGTCCTGACAACCTCGGATGCCGAGCAGGATATTATGAGGAGTTATAATCTTCATGCCAATTGCTATATTAAAAAGCCGTAAGAAACCCATAAAGATTTTGATCATCGAAGACAATCCGGGGGACGCGGGACTTATCAAACAGTATCTAAGAGACTCTCCTTTCCTTCAGGTAACCTGCTTTTGGGCTCAACGGCTCAGTGAGGCCCAAAAGTATCTCGAGGCTGAGAATTTCGACGTCATTCTGCTGGATCTTTCTTTGCCGGACAGCCAAGGACTGGAAACGATGGCAAAGTTGGACAGGAAACTGACGACCACTCCTATTGTGATTTTAACCGGTTTACAGGATGAGGCCTTGGGGATAGAAGCCGTTCATCGGGGAGCTCAGGACTATGTGTATAAAGACAAATTAACAGATGACCTCCTTTCCCGGGTTATCCAATATGCGATTGAACGCCATCAACTGCAGACTGTTAAAGACGATTTTGTAGCCATGGTTTCCCATGAGTTGCGTACCCCTCTAACCATCGTCCGGGAGAGCATATCCCAAATTTTAGAAGGATTGATCGGCCAGATCACTGAAGAGCAAAAACAGCGTCTGTCGATGGCCCTGACCAGCACTGACCGCTTAAGCCGGATGATCAGTAACCTTTTGGATGTGGCTAAGATCGAAGCCCAGAGGCTGGAGTTGAAGAAAGAGATTGTTAATGTTGCGGACATAGCCAAAGAAGTGATCTCCATTTTTCAAAGGCGGGCCCAAACCAAAGGCTTAAAAATCTTGGAAGATTTTCCCAACGACACTTTAGAGTTTTATGCAGATAAAGACAAAATGATTCAGGTCTTTACGAATTTAATAGGGAATGCCATTAAATTCACCCCTAAAGGATATGTGGAGGTAAGCGCCGTGAATAAAGGGGAGTTCATTGAATGTAGCGTACTTGATACCGGACCCGGAATCGCACCCGAAGATCTAGAAAAGATCTTTGATAAATTCCAACAGTTGGGTCAAACGCCCGGTCCCGAACAAGGGACCGGCTTAGGTCTGGTCATCTGCAAAGGCATTGTGGAATCTCACCATGGAAGGATTTGGGTAGAAAGTCCATCCCCTTTAAGGAGGCGTGAGGGGAAAGATGCACAAACTCTTCCCTACAAGACCAAATTCACCTTTACTTTGCCGCGCTATAAAACAATTGAAGTTTTTAAGGAATATCTGATGTGGGGAATCAAGGAGGCCAAAAAAGAAGCATCCCCTTTATCTGCCGTGGTCTTTGAAATCAAAGATTCTGATGAGATTGAACGCGAGTTAGGGAAAGAAAAAATGGTTAATCTTTTTGATCATTTGGCTAAGAGGTCAAAACAGAGTTTGCGTCGCCAATCTGATACGGTCATTAAAGGCACAGACTCGCTTTTCGTAGTGCTTCCCTTAACTCAAAAGGCTGATGCTGTAAAGGTGGTGGAAAGGATCCAACAGGCCTTTGATCATGATCTGTCCTCAGAAACAGGGGGCCCCTTGTTCAATCTTGAGCGAGGTCAAAGCATCAAAATTCTGTGGCGTTTAGCCAGTTACCCCGAAGATGGAATAACAGAGGAGGAATTGCTGAAAGCCATCATGCCAAAGAGATGATATATAAAAGGATGGAACCATGCCCAAAAAGATATTGGTGATTGATGACGAGAAGGATATTGTGAACTTGCTGGCCTCTCGTCTTAAGGCTAACCATTACGATGTGGTAACCGCTTTCGATGGGGATGAAGGGCTCGAGAGGTTAAAAGAGGAAAAGCCGGATTTGGTCATCCTGGATATTCTTATGCCCCAAACCGACGGTTATACCTTTGTGCGGGAATTTAAGACCATGGTCGATTTTAAGAATGTCCCGATTATTGTCTTGACGGCTAAGGAAATGATGCGGGATCTTTTTAAGATGGAGGGAATCATCGACTACATCGTTAAACCTTTTGTAGCGGATGAGCTTATAGAAAAGATTGTCAAACACATTGGGCCGGCGTAAAGAAGGGAACGACCACGGCGTAAAGACTATTTGACTACCTCTGGGTCTGATTGTATAATAAAATCTATTTAAGAGATAAAAAAAGCCATAGAGGGGGAAGATCGCTTTGGCGCTCCTTAAGGAAAAGAAAAACGAAATCATCGAAAACTTTAAGATCCATTCCAAGGACACGGGTTCTCCGGTCGTTCAGATCGCTTTGTTGACGGAGAAGATCAATACCCTTTCCGAGCATTTTAAAACTCATCGTAAGGATTTTCATTCTCGACGGGGCCTTTTGGTTATGATTGGCAAAAGACGCCGTCTTTTGGCCTACCTTAAAGATGCCGACCCCCCAAAATACGAAGAGACCTTGAATAAGCTCAATTTGCGCAAGTGAAAGGAGGGCATGAGGCGGGCTCCTCCATCTTGACCCATCTTGGCGGAAGAAGGGAATATTTTGCAGAGTGGGTCAACCAACCAGGAATTTTTGAAAATGAAGAGCATCTAAGAGAGAGAAAATAATAAAGGAGAATGTATGAGTTTAGGGCGTGTGGAAGTTCCCTTTGGGGCACAAAATCTGATTATTGAAAGCGGAAAATTTGCTAAGCTGGCTAATGGGGCGGTGACCGTCACCTACGGGGGTACTGTCGTCTTGATTGCGACCTGCATGTCGGATAGACCCAAAGAAGGCGCTGATTTTTTTCCTTTGATGGTGGAATATCAAGAAAAGACCTATGCCGCCGGCCGCATCCCTGGCGGTTTTTTTAAGAGGGAAGGACGCCCCACCGAAAAAGAGATCCTCTCGGCACGGGTGATCGACCGGCCTATTCGGCCGCTCTTTCCCAAAGGCTTGTATCGTGAGGTTCAGGTGGTCGCTTCTGTTCTAAGCAGCGATGGAGAATATGATCCAGATGTGCTGGCAATCATCGGGGCCTCCGCGGCCTTAAGCATATCGGACATTCCCTTTGACGGCCCTTTGGGTTGCGTGCGGGTGGGTATGGTGGGCGATCGGTTTGTCATCAATCCCAGCTATCAAGAGCGTGACTTAAGCCCCATCGATCTAATTCTGGTAGGGCACCAGGAAGGACTCATTATGATCGAAGGGGAGGCTATGGAAGCTTCAGAAGAAAAGATTGTCGAGGCGATCCAGTTCGGCTTCCAGGCCTTACAACCCGTCCGAAATATTCAGATGGAACTGACCAAAGCCATTGGCAAGAAGAAAGCCCCCGTGGAATTGTATACCACCCCTGAGGATCTTTTGAGTCGCCTTCGGGAGTTATCGCTTGCCCGATTATCGGAAATCTACCGTATTGCAGATAAAGAGCAAAGGGAAACGGCTTTAAACGCCTTGCTGGATGAATTGACTCACCAGTTGATCGATGTGGAGCAGTATAAAAGCAATGGGCGTATCATTACCCCCAACGATATCAAGCTGACCATGCAGGAAATTGAATATGAGGAAGTCCGCCGATGCATTTTTATGGAGCATAGACGGACCGATGGTCGGGGGTTTACAGATATCCGGGAGATTTCCTGTGAGGTGAATGTTCTTCCTCGCACTCATGGCTCCAGCCTTTTTACACGCGGTCAGACCCAGAGCCTGGCGGTCGCAACCTTAGGAACGCGCAGCGACGAACAGATGGTTGAGGCCCTGGAAGGGAAGTCCTACAAGTCTTTTATGCTTCACTATAATTTTCCTTCTTTCAGTGTGGGCGAAACCAAACCCATGCGCGGTCCCGGACGGCGAGAGATTGGGCATGGCGCTTTGGCAGAAAAGGCGATCAGGTCGGTCTTGCCCTCAAAAGAGGAATTTCCGTATACCCTGCGCCTGGTTTCCGAGATCCTCGAGTCCAACGGTTCAACGAGCATGGCCACCGTCTGCGCGGGGAGCCTGTGTTTGATGGATGCGGGGGTCCCTATCAAAGAGGCGGTTGCCGGAATTTCGATCGGGCTCATGAGCGGCGAAAAAGAATCGATCCTCCTTACGGATATTATGGGGATTGAGGATTATTTTGGGGATATGGATTTTAAGATCGCCGGTACCAGAAAAGGCATAACCGCTATCCAGTTGGATTTAAAGATCAAAAGCATAAGCCTGGAGCTCTTGAAGAAAGCCGTTCATCAGGCTAAAGACGCGCGATTCATCATCCTGGACAAAATGCATAAGGCAATCGCCTATCCGCGTGAAAAACTCTCTGATTACGCACCCCGCATCGTCACGCTCAAGGTCGAGCAGGATAAAATTGGGGATCTTATCGGCCCCGGTGGCAAAACGATTCGAAAGATCATTGATGAGACCGGTGTGGCCACCATTGATATTGAGGATGACGGAACAGTCTTTGTCGCCTCGGCCAACCGGGAAGCGGTTGAGAAGGCGGTCCGCTTCATCAACGGCATGACCGAGGAACCCGAAGTCGGTAAGACCTACTCAGCCAAAGTCAAACGAGTCACCAATTTTGGTGCTTTTGTGGAATTCTTGCCTGGCAAAGAGGGCCTGGTTCATATTTCGGAACTTTCTCAGGAATACGTCAAAGATATTAACGCCGTCGTCAAGGTAGGCGATGAATTTAAAGTCAAGTTGATCGAAATTGATCCTTTGAAACGGATCAATTTGAGCAAAAAACAAGCGGAATGAAACGCCAGTTTCTGGATGAAATCAAAGGAATCATTATCCTTGGCTGCGCGATTCTTCTTCTGGCCAGTTTGATTTCGTTTGTTCCGGAAGATGTCTCGTGGTATACGTCCTCCCCTAATAATCCTGCCCAAAATCTTATCCGTATCGTTGGGGCTTATGTGGCGGGGGCCATGCTTTTTGTCTTTGGCCTGAGCTCCTATTTTCTTGTCCTTTTCCTGTTTTTTTTAAGCTGGAATAAATTTTCCTCCCAGGATTTGAGATTTTCCTTTCCTAAGCTTATTAGCTTCATCGTTCTTTTTTGCACCTTAAGCGGTCTTTTGGGAATGGGTTCCTCGTATGAGCCCACGGTCCGCTTTGAGCGTGCCGGATTGGTGGGATTTGTCTTGTCCGATTTTCTTATCCAATATTTTGGGCGGGCTGGCAGTTATATTATTTTGGTGATGCTGACCGCGATGGCCCTGGTTTTGATTGGCGAGTTTTTGGTCTCGCCTCTCCTTTTAAAGGCGTTTGAAGAGTTAAGGGAATTTTTTATCTCGATCAAACGAAAAAGGCTGGAACACAAACAGCGGCTTTTCACCATTCGGGAGAAATCCAAGGCCAATGGGATGATTTGGAAGGAAGAGCAGCGTCTAAGAAAACTTTTAAAGGAACCCACGCCGCTTTCAACCGATCCCGTTGCTCGGATGAATTCAACGGAAGGGCTGACCGTCAATACCAAGAAAAAGCCGGAAGACCAAGCTGTTGAGAAGACACCGGACTTATCGACAAAGATCAAAGAAGATTCTCCGCCAAAGATTCGGATTGCCGGTGCTGAGACTAAAGAATCTCCAGCCCCCATCAAAATGGATACACCCAAAATGATTGGCGAATACCATCTGCCGCCTATCGATTTGCTCGATGACCCGTCGCCGATTTCCTCGCGAAGGGTGCAAGAAGATTTGATGAATGGGGCCAAGGTCCTGGAGAGCACTTTGGCGGATTTTGGCGTTAACGCGCGAGTGGCCGATATTGAGCGAGGGCCGGTCATCATCCGCTATGAGCTGGAACCTGCCCCCGGTGTCAAAGTGCAGAGGATCACAACCCTCGCCGATGATATCGCGTTGGCCATGCGGGCCCAGACGGTTCGCATTGTAGCGCCCATTCCGGGGAAAAATCGCGTCGGAATCGAGGTCCCCAACTCCACGACCAGCTTTGTTTATTTAAAAGATGTCTTATCCCAGAGCAAATTCCGGCAGTCCGGCTCAAAGCTGATGCTGGCATTAGGCAAGGATATTGCCGGAAAACCCCTCATTGCTGATTTGAGTGAGATGCCCCACCTTTTGATCGCCGGAACAACGGGATCCGGCAAAACAGTTTGCCTCAATAGTATCATTATGTCCATGCTTTTTAACGCTTCCCCCGATGAGCTCAAATTCCTGATGGTTGATCCCAAGATGGTGGAATTGACAATGTATAATGCCCTGCCCCATGCTTTGTGTCCGTCCGTGACCGATCCTAAAAAGGTTTCCGCTGCTTTAAGCTGGGTGGTGGGTGAAATGGAATCGCGCTATTCGATTCTGGCCAATGCGGGGTTGAGAAATATCAAAGCCTATCATGCCAAAGGGAATAAGCTCCCTTATATTGTGGTCATTATTGATGAACTGGCAGATCTCATGCAGGTGGCCGCCAAAACGATCGAGAGCGCCATCACGCGGTTGGTGCAGCTTTCCCGCGCCGTGGGGATTCATCTGATCCTGGCGACGCAAAGGCCGTCGGTCGACGTTATTACCGGGGTCATCAAGGCCAATTTTCCGGCGCGGATTTCCTTTAAGGTGGCCTCCAAGGTTGATTCGCGTACCGTCCTCGATATGAATGGCGCAGAAAATCTTTTGGGAAAAGGCGATCTTCTTTTTATGAAACCCGGTGACCCCAAACCCACCCGCGGACAATGCAGCTATCTCTCGGATGCAGAGATCCAGCGGGTGATTGATTTTATCAAAACCCAGCAGGACCCGATCTATGATGAAAGGATTCTCAATGCGCAGCCGGGCTCAGGCCTGGGAGCCGAAGGCGAAAAAGACGATCTCTACGATGAGGCGGTGCGGCTCGTCATTGAAACGAATCAGGCCTCGGTCTCTATTCTCCAAAGGCGGATGCGCCTGGGGTATACCCGGGCAGCCCGTCTCATCGACATGATGGAACAGGATGGGATTGTGGGGCCGTACTGTGGCAGCAAGCCCCGGGATATCCTGGTGGATCGTAAAGAATGGCTCTTGAGGCACATGACGGAGACCACCCCTAATAGAGTCAAGGGCGGCACCTCAATCGAGGGAGAATCAAAAGATGATGATGGAAGATCTTAAAATCAAAGGGTCGATCTTAAAACAAACTCGGGAATCCCAAGGATTAAGTTTAGAGGCCGTTCACGAAAATACCAAGATCCCCCTCGATGTTCTGCGGGCCTTGGAAGAGGGTTACACCGTTCGGACCATATCGCCGTTTTATCAGAAGGGTTTTTTAAAGCTTTACGCCAAGCATCTTAATCTCGATTGGAAGGAAATCGTAGGTGAATCTCCCGCGCCACCCTCCGATTCATTGAAGGAGCCTGCTCCCGATCCTGTCTTGAAGGTGAGCGCTCCGGTGAAAAAGGTCCCCCTTCCCCCTGTTCCAGGGATTCAGGTTTGGGAAAGATTCAGGGGGCTATTTGCGCAAGAGCGCTGCATTCAATTGGGAAAGTTTCTTGGTGGCGTTTTAATCGTGTTTGTGCTATGGAAAGTCACGGGATGGGCAGTACACGCCGGACATGTAAGGCATCAAACTTCGCGGAGCGTTAAACCCGCCAAAACCCAGATGGAAGCTGCTAAAAAGCCTCCGGCTACCCTTAAGGAAACAAAGACCCTTCTGCCGGAAGAACCGCCGGCGTCTTCAGAGAGCGTGGCGGCCTTGATGGCATCAAAGGTTCCTCCCCCTGGAGCTGTCAGTGCCCCTGAAGGAGGGAATCCGTCAGCGCAAGAGAGAGCCAAAAAGAATGTCATTCTTTCCATTCGGGCGAAAAGGAATGGCTGGCTTCTGGTCAAGGCCGATGGGCAGGTGGTTTTTCAGGCGGTCTTTAAAAAGGGAGTGACCAAAACTTGGTTTGCCGAAAAAGAGATCGAACTCTCCGGGAAAAATATCAACCAATTGGAATTTGAAGTGAACGGCAAGATGATCGGTGTCCTGGGCAAAGAGGGCCATCGGGCCAAGAGGGTTGTGATCACGAAAAATGGCCTGTCGGTGAAGAAATAAATCCATCAATCGCTGTGTTTAATCTCCAATGACATTTGACATTACTGAATTGACATGATCTTAACACAGTTAAAGACGACTCGGGATTTTATTCAACAGCGTAGCTTAGAAGGTTCAAAAGTAGGAGTCATCAACTTAGGCTGCGCGCGAAATCTTGTAGACTCCCAGATGATCTTAGGCCGCCTTAAGAAAAACGGGTATCGGATTGTGGATCCCCTGGACTCTGAGGTTGTCATTGTTAATACCTGTGCCTTTATCGAGGAGGCTAAGAAAGAATCCATTGATTGCATTCTGGAGCTTCTCGACCTAAAGAAACAGGGCAAAATTAGAAAGTTGATTGTCGCTGGATGTCTTGTCCAGCGCTATGCCTCTGAGCTAGCCCAAGAATTTAAAGAAGTGGATGCCTTGATCGGGATACCCACGCTCCCGAAGGGTCAGATGCCCCCTCAGTATCGTTTGACGCCGGCGTATTTTGCCTATGTCAAGATTTGCGAAAGCTGTTTTAATCAATGCAGTTTTTGTGCCATCCCTAAGATTAAAGGAAAATTCTCTTCCCGGACGATCGAATCGATTTTGGCTGAGGTCAAAGAATTGGACCGTCAGGGCGTCAAGGAAATCAATATCATCGGACAGGATATCACGGCCTACGGAATGGATCTTTACCGTAGCAAATCCCTGACGAGACTTTTAAAGGAAATCGTTCGAGCGACCCAAAACATCCAATGGGTGCGGCTGTTGTATGCCTTTCCGGCCCATGTGACGGATGAGTTGATCGATTGTATTGCGAACGAAGAAAAAATCTGCAAGTATATCGATCTTCCGCTACAGCATATCAGCGACCATATCTTGGGGGACATGAATCGAGGCATTGGCCAGCAAGAGACAATTCAATTGATCGCCAAGATCCGCAATAGAATCCCGGGGGCAAGTTTGCGGACCACCTTCATTGTGGGTTTTCCGGGGGAAACGGAAGAGGATTTTAAGGAGCTTTACCAATTTGTCACCCAGACGCAATTTGAAAGGCTGGGCGTCTTTGTTTATTCAAAAGAAGAGGGGACTCTGGCATATCATCTGCCTTCTCAGGTGCCGGCACCTTTGAAAAAGAAACGTCTTCGTATCTTAATGCAAACCCAGCAAGGCATTTCCCGGAAACTCCAGGAGCGATTCCTGGGCAAAAAGTTAAAGGTCCTTATTGAAGAAAGGCAGAAACCCGGTGTCGGAGATCCGAAAAACCAAGGTCATGTGTATTTAGGCCGCAGTGAATACGATGCCCCTGAGGTGGACGGCCTTGTTTATGTGCACAGCGCAAAGCCCTTGAAGTCCGGAGATTTTGTTCAGGTGGAGATTACGGACACCTACGAATACGATCTGGCCGGAGAACTCGTGTGAACCTGCCCAATCAGCTGACCCTCATCAGGATTGTCCTTGCCTTTATCTTCGTTTATTTTATCTCCCAAGATGGCCTCGCTTATATCGTGGTAGCCACGATCCTCTTTGTGCTGGCATGTCTTACGGATTTTGCGGACGGCCGCATCGCCAGGCAATACGGCATGACGAGCGATTTCGGCAAGCTCATGGATCCGATTGCGGATAAATTTTTAATCCTGGCGGCTTTTTTAAGCTTTGTCCGCATGCAGATCGTGGAAAACTGGATGGTGCTTCTGATCTTGGGGCGGGAGATCGTGGTGACGGGTTTGAGGATTTTTGCTTTAACCCACGGAAAGGTTCTGGCTGCCGAGCGCGCGGGCAAGCACAAAACCGTCTCCCAAATGGTGGCGATCTTTGCCGTGTTGGGGTTCATCATTTTTAAAGAATCCTTATCGAGAGTTTATCAATGGTCCTCCCATGTCGAGATCTGGTGGGAATGCGGGATTGATCTCCTGATGCTGGTGACCGTGGCCTTGACCCTGATTTCCGGGTTGTCCTATCTGTGGAATAACCGAAAGCTGATCTATGTCCAAGATTCGGATTAATCCTTTTGGGGCCCAATTGCTCGGAACGTTTTTTTATGTGGGCTATTTCCCGTTCGCGCCGGGAAGTGCCGCGAGCCTATTGGGATTGGGCCTTGTCCTTCTATTGAGAGGAAATCCGCTTTTGTATGTTTTGGTCGCGTTGGCTGTGCTTTTTTTGGGGTTTGTGACAGCCAGCCGTTTGGAGGCTGCCGTTGGGAAAAAAGATCCCTCGTGTGTGGTGATTGATGAGGTGGCCGGCAGCTTTTTGGCATTTTTTATGCTGCCGCCGCAACCATCGGTGATCATCACGGCCTTTTTCCTTTTTCGGGCCTTTGATATGTTTAAAATCTATCCGATGGACAAGCTGGAGGCCCTGCCCGGTGGTGCTGGGGTGATGATGGATGATATCGTGGCAGGGATTTATACGAATGTTGTCATGCAGATCGCCTTAAGATGGGTCGGGGTTTAAGATAAAAAAATAGCGATGAAGCTTAAGGAAATCTTTTTCTTGTTTTGGCTATCTTTTGTTTTGGCTATATTTTGGAGTTGCAATGGCTATGCTACTAAAATCTTACCGCCTCTTGATTTCAATTTAGAATTGCTGGGAGAAAAGAATTTTCTTGAGTTTGGCAAAATTTTCACGGTACGAGTTTAAATTTTACAATTGATTGA
>CAZUJQ010000066.1:0-12819 GCA_964620805.1 uncultured Planctomycetales bacterium
GTCGCTCCTTTCAGTCGCTCCTCGCAATGACACTTTAATTGTGACGTTTGTATTAGAAGCCATTTCAAAACCTCCTCTAAGGACGGCTTCCGGGCTGTGTCCCGCGCGCAGTTCCGCAGTTCCCGAAGGGAGCGAGGATGTTTGAGCACGGGACACAGCCCGGAAGCCGTTAACATTCGAGGTTTTGAAATGGCTTCTAGAATTGAGGGGAATCAAGGATATCGAGGGGACCGGGTCTGGTGGGATTATCGAGTTTATCAGGGGATCGAGATTAAGCTCGATATTCTGAATATCCTCGATATCCCCCAAGACTCGATACCCTTGATCCTCTGAATATCCCATTGAACAAAGAATGCCTGAAATCAATCTCCTAGAAGATTACCCTCAAATAAAACGGAATCTCGAAGAGCGCGGACTCAAGAAAACCGAGGAAGACCGCGCCATCGCCCGCCGGTTCGGGCCGGAATATTTTGACGGCGACCGGCGCTACGGCTACGGCGGCTACCGCTATGATCCGCGGTTTTGGCAGCCGGTTGTGCCGGCCTTTCAAAAACATTACGGATTGAGCGCGGAATCCTCGCTTCTCGATGTGGGGTGTGCCAAGGGGTTCCTGCTGTACGATTTCACCCGCTTGATCCCCGGGATCAAAGTCCACGGGGTGGATATTTCCCGTTATGCCCTGGATGAGGCCTTGCCGGAGGTCAGGCCCTGGCTTAAGCCCGGCGATGCCCAAGCCCTTCCCTTTCAGGACCGATCTTTTGATCTGGTGATTTCCATCAATACCATCCATAATCTGGCGCCTGAGGATTGCAAACAGGCCCTGCGGGAGATCCAGCGGGTGACGAGGAAAAGCGCCTTTATTACCGTCGATGCCTACCGCAACGAAGAAGAAAGACGCCGGATGGAGATGTGGAACCTCACAGCGCTTACGGTTTTGCATGTGGAGGAGTGGAAAGCCCTTTTTAAGGAAGCAGGGTATCAAGGGGATTATTATTGGTTTATTCCAGAAATCCTATGTTAAGTTCGCCAGCAGCCATGATCGTCTCTACCCGGGAAAAATGTGCTGTATGCCAGAAGGGTAATCTGAAAGCCGTCATCGATCTTCCCGATTTACCATTGACTGGACGATTTTCGCACAAAAAGATGCAAGGAATATCCACGGGAATTGACCAGCGGCTTTTGTGGTGTCCATCCTGTAGCCATGCCCAATTGACCTATCAAGTTGATCCCGAAGTTCTTTATGACGAGAGTTATTCCTTCCGGACCTCCTTAAGCCAGACCGCTAGAAATGGCACAGCCTTCTTTCTAAAGACGTTGCAGGAAATAGCTGGCCCACGGACTTTCCAGTGTATGGTGGACTTGGGGTGTAATGATCTTTTTTTACTACAGGCTTTAAAAGACCGATGCCGGCTTCGCTATGGCATTGATCCCATCTGGAAAGCCAGGGAAAAAGAAACGCTCGAAAGCCTTGAGGACCCAACGCTGACCGTCATTGGAGAAATGATCGAGGAGGTCGATCTTAAAAAGAGCCTTAAGACCCGACCGGATTTGATCGTCCTACGGCACACCTTGGAGCATCTGTGGTCTCCTAAAGAAATCTTAGAAAAACTGCTGAGCGTTGCGGCGGCCGAGGCGCTTTTCCTGATTGAAATCCCTATGTTTGAGGCATTGCTGGCGCGATTGAGATTTGATCAGATCTTTAATCAACATTTTCATTATTTTTCTTGGAACTCATTTCGAAAGCTTTTAGAGAAAATTGGCTGTAAATACCTTGGCCACCGTGAAAATTATCATGACTGGGGCGTGATCTGTGTGGCTTTTGCGAAAGAAAAAGCTCGTCTGAATCACAGGAAGAAAGAAAAGGAGAAGGAGTCTTTAAGCCTTCCCATGATCCAACAAAGATATGAGATTTTTCTTCGGCAGATGGCGCTTACCCGTGAACTCTTGATGGGCATGGGCCATCAGCGGCCTTTGTATGGCTATGGCGCCTCGCAGATGCTGCCGGTTTTGGCTTATCATCTAAAGACCAATTTGTCGCGTTTAGAATGTATCTTGGATGATGATCCGGCGAAGGAGGGCCTCTGGTATGCGAATCTACCGCTCGTCATAAAGCATTCTGAACGGATTAAGGAATTAGAGAACGCCGATGTCTTGGTGACAGCGATCGATCATGCGGTCTCAATCATAAGTCGCTTGTCCACGAGGCGCCCGCGGCATGTGGTGTATCCGTTGATGGTGATGTAGGTGTTAAGTGTCAAGTTTTAAGTGTCAAGTTAGGACGGGTCATGACCTTAACATTTAACACCTGACACTTGACACATTTAACTATTATGAATTTAGGTCTCCAAGGAAAACGAGCACTGGTAACCGGCGCCGGGCGCGGGATCGGCGCGGCCGTCGCCCAGTGTCTGGCACAGGAAGGGGCGCGGGTGGCGGTGGTGGCACGGACATCCCGTGAGGTTGAGTCGCTTGTTCAAAGCCTGGGTGGGCGGTCTCAAGGGCACTGCGGCCTCGCTATGGATCTCGTGGCGAAGGGCGCTCCTTTCCGCCTCATTAAGCGGCTTAAATCTCTTCACTTTGATCCTATCGAGATCGTCGTCCACAATCTCGGCGGCACCTTGGAGGTACGCGATCCCTTTTGTTCCCTAGAAGACTGGCGTCGCGTGTATCGGTTAAATTTTGAGGTGGCGGTGGAACTGAATTTACTGCTGGTCCCCGCAATGCAGAAACGCCAATGGGGCCGCGTCGTGCACATCTCTTCCATCTCGGCTATGGAGAATCACGGACCGGTCCCGTACTGCGCGGTCAAGGCCGCCCTCAGCGCCTACACGCGCAGCCTCGGGGGCGTGGTCGCGCCCGATGGCGTCGTTATGTCCGCAGTCTTGCCCGGAGCGGTTTTCACTGAAAAAGGATATTGGGACAAAATATCAAAAGAAAATCCGGAGCATGTCCGGAAATTTTTGACCGAACGCCAGCGGATCGGGCGCTTCGGCAGACCCGAGGAGATTGGGCATTATGTGGCGTATTTGTGTTCGGAGCTTGCTTCCTTCAATACCGGAGGGATCGTGCCGGTTGACGGCGGTCAGGGGCGCGGGTATTTTGGGCAGTGAAGTCGGTGCCTTTGGGGGGAATTTACTTACCATGAAAAATTTATATTGCAATATCATATTTTCATGGTAACCGTTTGAAACAATCACGGGTGGGATGAAGGGGATCTTTGGATAAGAAAAGGACGATGGAGTCCCAAAATCAGCCGCAGTACGATTCCTACCTTAAGAAGGGGCTGGTGACATTGGGCCCTTGGACGTCGGCGTGTTTCCGCAGCGATCCCAAACGTCTGCTTTTTCAGCTGGCCCGTTATAAATTCTGCGCCAAGATGCTGACGGGAAAAAAAGAGGTCTTAGAGATCGGCTGCGGAGACGGTCCGGGAATTCCCCTTGTCTTGCAGGCGGTCTCTTCCATCTGCGCGATTGACATCGAGCCGATCATCATCGAAGACAACATCCAGCGCTTCACCCGCGAGGGAATCGACCGCTGCCGATTTGTTCTCCACGACCTGACGAAAGATCCGCTACCCACGTCCTTTGATGCGGCCTACGCCTTGGATGTCATCGAGCATGTTGCACCGGCAAAGGAAGATTGTTTTATGCGGAATATCTGTGGCTCGCTCAAACCTCAGGCAATTTGCATCCTGGGAACTCCCAATACAACGGCCCACGCCCACGCAAGTTTGCCCAGCCGCCAGGGGCACGTGAATCTCAAAGCCGAGGAGAGCCTCCGGGCCCTGTTGGAAAAATATTTTCATAATGTTTTCATTTTCTCCATGAACGACGAGGTCGTTCACACCGGCTTTTACCCCATGGCGCATTATCTCTTGGGGTTGGGCGTGGGGATCAAGAAACACTGATAAGAGGCGAGAAGCCAGAAGTCAGAGGCCAGAGACCCGGAGCCAAAGTCAATCCTGTTGATCTGGCTTCTGGCTTCTTGCCTCTCGCTTCTTTAGCTCTGCCGATCATCGAAACATGAGCAAATCCAATCTTTTCAATTCAACAAATACCTCATCTTTTATTATCCTATTTTTTTGTACCACGCTCGCCAGCCTCGCGTTTATGGCCTTCCTAATCCCCTACGTCCTGATCACCCACCAGATCAGCTTTATCACGAGCCTGGATACCGCCACGCATTACATCGGCGGCTTTACGCTTCTTAGCAACCTCTATCATGGTGGGATCCAACTGTGGAACCCTTACGATCAGATGCCGCTGGCCTTTCATCATCTGACAGGAACGATCTACAACTTCGGCAATATCACGACGGCCCTGGCTTATGTTGTTTTGTCGCCTTATGTTTCCTTTCCGGGCGAGCTTTTTCATGCGATTTTCTCCGTGACGTTTTTTGTGTGCGCGCTCTTTATTCGGGTAGCCGGGATTTATCTTTTGCTGAGCCGCTTCTGCCCGAGCCGGGCGGTCTTGTTTTTTGCCACGGTTTACGGGGCTGTGGTCCTTCAGCCGGATTTGCTGGCCGGATTCGGGGTCGCGGAGCTTTACAGCTTTTTTCCGCTTTTGACGCATTTCATTTTGAATTTTTTTGAGCGATTCCGGCTGAAGGATTTTCTGCTGAGCTTAGGAGTCATGGCGATTGCCATCTTCGACTTTAACCTAACGGCCCTGGAATATTTTTATCAGGGGATTCATTTTCTGATCCTCGTTTGTATGGTGTGGGCGATTGCGAAAAATTGGAAGAATCACCGTCGCCTCTTTCCGGCAGGCGGGATTTTCGCTCAATGGCTTAAGGCAGAATTTAACCCAAGAAACCTCTATAAAATTGCTTTTGTGCTCTTTTTTTGTGCTGTTCTTTTGCTCCCCAATATTTATATGCTTCTGGCCAATTATCAGGATTACGACGTGGCGCATGAGACCAGCCGGATGAAAAATCCTTTGAGCATCAAGGCCTATTTTTCCCGTGCCTTTGAGGTCGCGCCTCAGAAGGAATTCTTATGGCGGATGGTGGATTTTTATAACAACCGATGGGATTCCTCGTGGCTGTTTCTGGGATTTGTTCTGATCTTCTTGGTTTTAAGCGGGATCATCCTGAGCCTGGAGGACCGGAAATACATCTTTATGGCGGTTGCTATCTTGTTCTGGATGTTGAACCATCCCCGCCAGATGATTTCCTGGGGCTCGCTCGCCCATTGGATCAATGCCCTGACGAATCCTTTAAAATTTTTACCCCGCTCCTCGGGGATGACGGGCGTTTTTTTGCTTTCCTTTGTTCTCCTTCCCCTGGCCACGATGGGCATGCAGTCTTTATACGATCTTTGGGTGCGCAAGAGCACCCCCCCAGCTAAAACCCTGCGACTGGCATTATTGGCCCTGAGCTTGACGGGCCTTGTCGTTTTGAACTTTTCCAAAGTCAGCCATCCGGCCCAGTGGTATCTTTTAGGCGAATCGGCGGTGATATTTTTGATTATTAGATTCCTCTGGTCACCTCTTTCTCCAACGCCCAATGGCCATGTCGTTAAGGGCCTGGGAATCGGCCTTTTTTTGGCTTTA
Organism: uncultured Planctomycetales bacterium; assembly: GCA_964620805.1. Lineage (GTDB taxonomy): Bacteria > Omnitrophota > Gorgyraeia > Zapsychrales > JAHFFX01 > CAZUJQ01. Next base: position 5,553 of record CAZUJQ010000066.1, read on the forward strand.
ATGATTCCCGAGATTTTGGCGATGCGTTTTTATATTGCCAACTGCTGGGACAACAATGTTGTTTCTCCCCGGTTGGTTAAGGGTTTGGAAAAACGCGGATTCATCGGTGTGGACTATCAAAATCCGGAGATCCTTCCCCGAAGGGATTATTATAATAATTTTTTGGTTCAAAGCCCTGGCGGAGCGATACGCAATGCGTTTCTGGTCAAGACCCCCCTCAATATGCCGGGGCTTTTTTACCGCTATACCAATCTTCGCAAACAATTTGGCCCGCCGGAAAATCATTTCCCTAGGCATCGGATGTTTTCTGAGCTTGCGTCGGATCGATCCTTACAGGAATATGTCTTAAGGGATACCGTCATGTATTTTTTTACGGATCAAGCGGTGGCATCCGGGGAAGGTGTCTTGGAGGAAATCCTAAAAGAACACAGGGAGCGAGGGGTCGTCATGGCGGAAGGGATCTTCCCTAACGAATCCACCACCCTTGGCGGCCTTACGGAAAATAGGGAGCCTCTTAAGAAAAGACAAGTTTTCCTGACTAAGGTCGATCTTCCATTAGAGGCGAGCAAAATTTCCATCAGAGATAAATTGGTTTATTATGCCTTTGAGCTCCCCGAAGATTTTCCGGATCATCTCTCGACAGGGATCTTCAGCATCGATCAGCTTTTGTTTCAGGTGCATATGGGCCAAAGGGCCCTTAAACCCGTGCAGGGGCAATTCGTCCGCCCTGGGACTTTTGATCTCCAGAATGTCAGCACCCGGCAGTTGATCGTTGCTGTCTCCTTAGACGATATCCCCCAAGACCCTGGTTTTACTTTTTATTATCTACCGGGCGGCAGCGCGAATCTCGGAAAGATCTGGAAAAATCAACCAGACAACTTCGGTTTTGATTACACCGCACCCCAAGACGGATGGCTGGTTTTGCATTTCCCTTATGACAAAAAATGGCAGGCCACGCTCGATGGCCAAGGCGTTCCTATTCATCGCGTCAATAAAATCTTTATGGGGCTTGCTTTAAAGCAGGGCGAGCATAAAATTCTTTTGAGATACTGGCCGGGTACGCTGCTTAGGCCTTTGATCGGGTTGTCGTTGGTTTTGTTCGTTGGAGGCATTTTTTTGGTGATGGGTGTGGGTTGGCATGAAGAAAATTTACGGCGGGTCTCTTCCCAATGAAGACTCTGGCGGCTATTCTCTATAAACTCAATTCACCCCTGGCGCTCGAAGAGGTGGAAATCCCGCCTTTAAAGACCGGACAACTCCTGGTCAAAATCCTCTACAGCGGGATCTGCCGGGCCCAGTTGAATGAGATCATCGGCTTGAAAGGCCCGGACCGTTATCTTCCGCATATGCTGGGCCATGAGGCCTCTGCCGTGGTTCAAGAGACCGGTGCGGGGGTCACGAAGGTCCGAAAGGGTGATTATGTCATTTTGTCGTGGATTAAAGGAGTGGGGCTGGATGGTTTTTGTACGCAATACAAAAAAGGAAATCGCCGGATCAACGCCGGGGCGGTGACGACGTTCAGCGAATATTCCGTGGTCTCCGAGAATCGGGTGACGAAGATTTCCAGGAAGATCCCGCCGGATGTCGCTGCCATTGTCGGTTGCGCGGTGGCGACCGGCATGGGGATCCTTCACAATACCTTGCCGGTGAAGCCAGGAGATTCCGTGGTGGTCTTCGGAGTTGGAGGTGTGGGGACCAGCGTGATCATGGCGGCGAAGAAGATAGGATGCTCTAAGATCATTGCTGTGGATATATCGAGAAGAAAACTGCAGCTTGCGAAAAGATTCGGCGCCATCCATTTGATCAAGGCCAATGGAAGCGCGTTAGCCCGGCTTAGGAGAATTGAGCCGCAAGGCTTGGATTATGCGGTTGATGCCTCCGGCGTCAAGAGCGCCATGGAGATGGCGTTTGAGACGATCAAGCCTAAAGGAGTCTGCGTCATTGCCGGCAATTTGAGCAAGAATGAGAAAATCGAACTGCATCCTTTTGAGTTGATCAAAGGGAAAAAGATTTTAGGCACGTGGGGAGGCGAGACCCTGCCGGATCGGGATTTCCCGCTGTATGTGCGGGCTTATTTAAAAGGAGAGTTGCCGCTGGATCGCTTGATCACGCACTGTTTTAAGCTCAAAGAGATCAATAGGGCTTTTGACGTGTTGAGAAAAGGCGAGGCAGGGCGGATTGTGTTGGAGATGGGCTGATACTGGATGCTCGATGCTTGATCCTCGATGAGAATCTAGCATCAAGAATCCAGTATCCAGTTTTAAAAAAGGAACGACCATTGGACAAGAGCGTCTCGGTCATCATGCCGGCCTATAACGAAGAGGGAAATATCGAAGATGCCTTAAGGGCCGTGACCGGGATTCTAGAAGAGGCTCTAAGCGACTACGAAATCATCGTGGTCGATGATGGCAGCCAGGATCGGACCGCCCTCTTAGCGCAAAGGCTGGCGGTAGGGAATCCCAAAATCAAAGTGACCTCCAACGGCGAAAATAAAGGATACGGATACACCTTTAAGCGGGGGCTTCATCTTGCCCGAAAATCCTATGTCACCATCTTTCCGGGCGACAACGATATGTCGGCAGATATTCTTAAAAACCTCATCAGAGAAATCGATCAACGAGAGGAGTTAATCTTAACCTACCCGAGCTGTGTTCATAACCGATCTTTGTTTAGAAGATTGGTCTCCAAAAGCTTTGTGGTTTTCATGAACGGGGTTTTTGGGTTAAGGCTAAAATACTATAATGGTGCTTTTATTTGTGAGACCAAACGAGTTCAGTCGCTTCCCCTCAAATCCGGCGGCCTGACGGTCTTGGCGGAGTGCATCGTACGGCTTATCCAATCGGGTTGTCGTTATAAAAGCATCCCCTTCGTTCATACGGGCCGCAAGTCGCATCAATCAAAGGCATTCACCTTTAAGAATATTCGAGCCGTGACCAAGTTCATATTCATTTTGATCGGTGACATTTATTTTGCGGGCAATACAAGCAAAAGGGCTTTGTCTTTCCGGAAGAAATGGCCACTGTAATTCGATTTTTTATTCCTTTCTTACTGTGGCTTATTGTCTTTCGTGACTTTTTTCTGCATCATAATACGATCAATCTCGACACCTTCTTAACCTATGCCCTCGCCAAGTTCTTTATCAACAACATCCTCAACGGCATTTTCCCTTTGTGGGATCCGTTTGTGTATCTGGGGACGCCCTTTTATGCAGCGTCGATTTTGGGTTTTTTAAATCCTTTGATCTATCTCGTGGCCATTTTGGTGAAATTGGGCCTGAATTATTATGATGCGTATCTGGTGTATTTGACGCTGAGTTTTTTCTTAGGCTGTGTCGGTTTTTATTTTCTGTCGAAAGTCCTCCTAAAAGACAAGTTCCTGGCCTATTTGAGTTTTTTGTCCATCCTGTTCTCCGGTGTGGGGGGGAGTCTTTTTACGCAGGCCAATATGCTCCTCATGTTTGTTCCTGCGGTATGGTTTTTTTATTTTCTAATCCGTTTCACTGAGGATTTTAGGCCCGGCGCCCTTTTAGGGCTGACGTTCAGTGCGATGATCGTGATGACATCGTACATCCCGCTCCATTTTGTCACGATGGTTGCGGTTTCGATTCTGATTTTTACTTGTCTAAATTTTCAGAAGACAAAGGCGATTGTCCTGGGCTTGTGCCATTTTGTAAAGAAGAATTGGATCGTCAGTTGTCTTTGTGGGCTTGCGCTTGGGGTGGCGTTTTCGCCGTTTGTCTTGTATAAGCTTTCGGAACAGAAAGGTGAGATCGTGCATCCTTCGCGGCACTGCAACTACAAAAATATCCAGGAGTGTTTTGAGGCCACGATGAAGGACGGCCAGAAGATGTCCTATTTTGAAACCGCTTTTGCCGGAAGCCTGGGGGAACGTGTTTGTGTGCAGGATCTTTTTTCGCATCTGGACAAGATCAGCTTTGGGCAGGACGGATTCTTTTACGTGCCTATTTTGTGCTATCTTTTGATTTTCCTGGCCGCTGTTGCCCATTTTGACCGTACCGTGGTTTTGCTCTTGGGTGTTGGCGTTGTCATCCTTCTTATAGCGCTGGGGCCGGCCTCATTATTCCACCGCTTTCTATACGAGCACATTTTTTATTTTTCCTACTTTCGGAATCTTTTCTTCTTTATGGTGTTTCTGATGCCGATTGTGATTCTTTTGGCTTTTGCCCAATTGAAGCTATTTTTAGAACAAAAGGAAAGATCCCAAAACACAAGGCTGCCATTACCCTTTATTCTCACCATCACTTTTTTGCATTTGATCTTCTGGGCCGGTTTGATCAAGACGGGCCATATTGTTGTGAGCTCTTTTGTCACGGTTTTTCTAAGCCTTCTTCTATTTGTCCTCTATGGTCTGGGGTATTTAAAAAAGGACTCTCCAATTTTTAAAGGGATTCTCGTGATTTTGGTTCTGATGCAACCTGTGGAGGTCTTCGCCTTTTATAATAAGAACGCGAGGAGATTTCAGTGTGAGTTGCCTCGATTCTCCGGGGAGCCGGGATTTTCGTTGAGACGGCCGCAAGGGACTCTCGAAAACGCCTGCTTGGTGCATCGCTTTTCCCCGTTCTCCCGGGATTTCTGGTATGACATGCTTATGGAAGATTCTTCCGGAAGCATTGGTTTTCCGGGACAGGTGAATCGCGATGTTTTTCTTTTGTCTTTAGCGCTCGATCCGTCGCTCTTTTCTGGCTATGTCCGGAATAAATTCTGGCTCTATACCCATGTGGGGGCGTTCCCGCAGAATTACCAGGGATGGAATCATCTCCAGGGGACCCTTCAGGCCCAGACCGATATGGCCTGGGTCTTAGACCCAGATCAAAGTCTGTTGGCGGCCTTTCCCCTAGAGCCATTTCACAGCCTTTCCCAGGCTTCGGCTGTTAACCAGGAGTCAGAGGATTTCAGAGTTTTGCATTTCGATGTCAATTCATTAAAATTCTCGACTCGTTTTCCTTTGGCGAAATTCTTGGTTTATACAGACAGCTTTCATACCAACTGGAAGCTTTTCATCAATGGAACAATAAACCGGCTTTATAAAGTCAACGGTGGCTTTAAGGGGATAGGACTTCCGGCCGGGGAAAATATCGTTGAATTAAAGTATGACCCGCCGGGCAAGAATATCTATATCTTTATCACGGCATTTTTTATGCTGTTTATGGCAGGGACAATGGTCATTCTTTACCGCGAGAATAGAGGCTTATCATGATGATTCGCCGGGCCAAATCCTTTTTTACCAGATCCGTCTTTCTGTATCTGGGTCTAATGCTTTTCCTGAAGGTCATGATCAACGAGAATATTGCCAGGGAAAAAAGGGCGCATTTCCTATTGGGGGTCTTTGTCAATGGCGGGATGAAGAATGATAAGGACGGGATCCTTTATTTCGAGAGAAAGACGCGAGAAGATCCTCAAGATGCCGAGGCCTATGCAGGCTTGGGCGCCTGTTATTTTAATTTAAGAGAGTATGATAAGGCTGTCTCAGAGTACGAAAGGGCTGTCCAGTTAAATCCCAACTCAAAGGCCTTACGAGATCAGTTGTCTTTGGTTTATCGGATGAGGGAAAGGAAAAGAGGGCGATGAATGCTTCAATTAAAAAGGAGACTCCATGGCCACCATAGACGATTTTAAAAAGCTCGAAATCATCGTAGCTCAAATCAAGGAGGTCAAAGATCATCCCAATGCCGATCGGCTGTACGTGCTGAAAGTGGATACTGGCAAAGAGGAAAAGCAGCTGGTCGCTGGAATCCGCCAGGCCTACGCCAAAGACGGGTTGGTGGGGCGTCAGATTGTGATGATCAATAACATTGAGCCGGCCACGATCCGCGGGGAAAAATCCGAAGGCATGCTCCTGGCGGCCAAGGATGAGAGGGGGTTGTCTTTGGTGAGCGTAGACCGGGCCGTCACACCGGGCAGCGGGGTGAGTTAAACAACGATTCCGATGGCCCTCATTGAATGTTTATTTCTGATTCAAATACTCAAACGCCCAATGGTAAAAACGTTCTGTCTGTTTAAAAATATCTGACGCCTCGCTTTCACGAAATTCCCTGTCTTCGTAAGCAATGACATTTTTCTTGGCAATAATACGACGGACTGTCGCTATCTGCCTTTCCAGGCCGTCTATGGGTGATCGGGACAGCAGTTCAACCGCCTGCATATGATCATCGCCAGCGGCGCGAATCCCCTCTGATTTCACCAATACGGCATCGCACGATGATATCACACAATGGACCGCGTTTAATCCAACGGAAGTCCACATGCGGTTTTTATAAGCGTGTTGCATGGTGTCATAAAACTCCTCTGCCTTGTTCCAATACACGACATAATCGCTACGATCAACCGTCCGTGTCTTTAAATGCTTCATCATCTCAAAATCTTTTCCAGCCTGTCGCCATAAATGAGTTGATACGATTTAAGGATGTTTGACACCGGTCCCGTCTTTTTGGGGGCATTTGTCTTAAATTCGGCAAGGCTATTGATATAAGGAGAAATAAGATTCCCCCATTGCGAGGAAAGCTGTTGATCTATGCTGGAAAAAAGAATCTCGGCCCTTTGTTTGAGTTCAGCGGTTTTGACCACGACAAAGAGATCCAAATCGCTCGTTGGCTGGTCTGTTTGAGCATGAACGCTGCCAAAAAGGGCGACGCTTAAAATGTCGTCTCTCAGCGGAGATTTCTTTATCGCCTTGCGGATGGCATCAAACAATCGCTCGCTTACAGCTTTCTCATTGGAGAACAGAGGCTTTAACAACTCACGGATTACTGTCCGGTCTTCTCTGAGACGGAACAAATAACTTTTCCCAACCGCACGCATCGTCAACGCCCCTTCATGAAGCAGCCCCTGTAAGATTTCATGCGCGGTCTTGGGGGTCACGCCGGTCAGTTTGGCAATTTGCCGGCCAGTCATCTCACCTGCATTCCGGCAGAAAATCCGCAAGATTCGGACCTTGATTTCATTGTTTAAAATCTTGTCAAGAGGATTGTTCAATCGCATATGTTTATATTTAGAAACGCATGTTTATTTATGTAAACAATTATAAGCGACACTGCCTTTTTTGTCAATCCACTATGAAGGGCCGCATAATCCGCGGGGAAAAATCCGAAGGCATGCTCCTGGCGGCCAAGGATGAGCGGGGATTGTCCTTGGGGGGCGTCGATCGGGCCGTTACGCTGGGAAGCGGGGTGGGTTAAAGCGGAGCTATGAGTTTGTCGTTAAACCACGATACCGATGGCCCTCATGACGGCCCGTTCGATATCGACCAG